>CAJNCX010000010.1:0-49934 GCA_905221365.1 bacterium | reverse complement strand
AGCTTGAGCAACAGCGTGTCAGCTTCAATTAGTGCATCTGAATCAGCAAGCACAAGCTTGAGCAACAGCGTGTCTGCCTCAATCAGTGCTAGCCAATCAGCAAGCACAAGCTTGAGCAACAGCGTGTCTGCTTCAATTAGTGCTTCAGTATCAGCAAGCACCAGCTTGAGCAACAGCGTGTCTGCCTCAATCAGTGCTAGCCAATCAGCAAGCACAAGCTTGAGCAACAGCGTGTCTGCTTCAATTAGTGCTTCAGTATCAGCAAGCACAAGCTTGAGCAACAGCGTGTCTGCATCAATCAGTGCTAGCCAATCAGTAAGCACAAGCTTGAGCAACAGCGTATCAGCCTCAATCAGTGCTAGCCAATCAGTAAGCACAAGCTTGAGTAACAGCGTATCTGCTTCAATTAGTGCTTCAGTATCAGCAAGCACAAGCTTGAGCAACAGCGTGTCTGCCTCAATCAGTGCTAGCCACTCAGCAAGCACAAGCTTGAGCAACAGCGTGTCTGCTTCAATTAGTGCATCTGAATCAGCAAGCAACAACTCAAGTAGTACTTCAGTTTCAACAAGTACTTCAGTAAGCTTGAGCAATAGCGTTTCAAGCAGCTTGAGTACAAGTGCGTCACAACAATCTAACTCATTCAGCTATAGTAAGGGTGAACCAACAAGCGAATCTAAACCAGAGTTTAACCTTCCTAGCTATCTTGAATCTGTAAGTGCAAGTGAGTCAGTTTCACTCAGCAAGTCAGTAAGTGTATCATTGAGCGATAGTACTTCAGCATCAATCAGCGCAAGTGAGTCAGTCTCAACAAGCGCAAGCTTGAGTGACAGCATTTCTGCCTCAATCAGTGCAAGCAACAACTCAGGTAGCGGTTCAGGTTCAACAAGCACAAGCAATGGCTCAGCTAGTCAATCAGCTAGCGCATCAGTATCTGCAAGTCAAAGCACTTCAGCATCTGTATCAGCAAGCCAATCAGTTTCAGCTTCAATCAGTGCAAGCAACAACTCAGGTAGCGGTTCAGGTTCAACAAGTACAAGCAATGGTTCAGGTGATGCCTCAACTTCAGCAAGTACTTCAGCAAGCTTGAGCAACAGCGTATCTGCATCAATTAGTGCGAGCCAATCAGCAAGCACAAGCTTGAGCGATAGTGCAAGTACCTCAGCTAGCTTGTCTGACAGTGCTTCAATCTCAAGTGCATTGAACCACTCACAAGCTCCTGCACAACAACCTGCTGGACCAGGACGTTCAAACGGTAGAAAACTTCCAAATACAGGAACTGCAAGTAACCAATTTGCTGGTCTTGGATTAGGAGTAGCTGCCTTGGCAACTGCCTCTCTTCTTGGCAAGAAGAAGAAATCAGCAGCTTCTGAAATGGATTTAGAAGACTAAGTCCCAGAAATCGACTAAAATGAAATTGTTGATATCATTTTAGCGATGAAAACAAAAACCCCGGATAGCTCAAGGCTATCTGGGGTTTTTGGGCTTTTTGTCAACTGTAGAGAGTGACATCTAATTAAGCATGAGAGAGAATCAGATTGGTTCTCTCTTTTCTAACATTCAAAGTAACGAGAATTATCACTCTAAATGTTCTAAAGAACCTAATGATATCTTACTAGTTATTAATCACTACCAAAAAGAATATCCGAATTACAAGACAGCTTTTAAAGCGCTTAGGAATAAGAGGTAAAAATATTACACTACTCATTGCATATACCTAACGAAATAGATAAAAATCTAAAATTTGTATAGAAAATAATATAATTTCGACCTTTTGTGACAGGAATTGCTTGACTAAATAAAACTAAAGCTGTATAATAAGGCAAATATCTAAAACAGGAGGTTCTGGAAATGAAAAAGTCTAAGGCCAAGTATCTGACACTGGCAGGTGTCGTATTAAGCGCAGGTATCCTATTGAGCGCATGTGGGAACTCAGCAAGTTCATCTAAAACATATAACTATGTCTATTCTAGTGATCCATCTAGTTTGAACTATCTAGCAGAGAACCGTGCAACAACCAATGATATCGTTACCAATCTGGTAGATGGTTTGATGGAAAATGACCAATATGGTAACTATGTTCCATCTTTGGCAGAGGATTGGACCGTTTCCAAGGACGGTTTGACTTATACCTACAAACTTCGTAAAGATGCCAAGTGGTATACATACGAAGGTGAAGAATACGCACCTGTAACTGCTCAAGACTTTGTGACAGGTTTGAAATATGCGGCAGATAAAAAATCTGAAGCCTTGTACTTGGTCCAAGACTCTGTAGCAGGTTTGGATGACTATATCAACGGTAAAACAACAGACTTTTCAACTGTCGGTGTGAAGGCGATTGATGACCAAACAGTTCAGTACACTTTGACACGTCCAGAATCTTATTGGAATTCTAAAACAACTTCAACCATTCTCTTCCCTGTCAATGCGGATTTCTTGAAATCAAAAGGGGATGATTTTGGTAAGGTAGACCCTTCTAGCATTTTGTACAATGGACCTTTCTTGATGAAATCATTTGTTTCAAAATCTGTTATCGAATACAAGAAAAATCCGAACTACTGGGATGCTAAAAATGTCTTTGTGGACGATGTGAAATTGACTTACTATGATGGTAGTGACCAAGATGCCCTAGCTCGTAACTTTGTAGAAGGAGTCTACAGCTACGCGCGTCTCTATCCAAATAGCTCAAGCTTTGAAGGAATTAAAGAGAAGAACAAGGATAACATCATCTATAGTATGCAAACCGCAACTTCTTATTACTTGAACTTCAACTTGGACAGAAAATCTTATAACTTCACTTCTAAGTCCTCAGATATCGAAAAGAAATCAACACAAGAAGCAGTTCTGAATAAAAACTTCCGTCAAGCCTTCAACTATGCTTATAACCGTACAGCCTATGGAGCTCAATCTCAAGGGGAAGATGGAGCAACGAAGATTATTCGTAACCTAGTGGTACCTCCTACATTTGTAAGTATCAACGGAAAAGACTTTGGCGATGTTGTTTCAGAAAAGATGGTCAACTATGGTCAAGAATGGCAAGGAATCAACTTTGCAGACGCGCAAGATCCATACTACAATCCTGACAAGGCTAAAGCTAAATTTGCAGAAGCTAAGAAAGAATTGGAAGCTAAGGGTGTGCAATTCCCAATTCACTTGGATGTATCAGTTGACCAATCAGCTAAAAAAGGTGTACTTGAAGCAAGTTCTTTAAAACAATCCATCGAATCTGTTCTAGGAGCTGAGAATGTGGTTATTGATATCCAACAATTATCAACAGATGACTTCGATAATTCTAGCTACCTCGCTCAAACGGCAGCTCAAAAAGACTTTGATATCTATAATGGCGGTTGGAGTGCTGACTACTTGGATCCATCAAGCTATCTAGATATCCTAAATGTCAATAACGGCGGTATGTTGCAAAACCTCGGTTTAGAGCCAGGTGAAGTCAATGACAAGGCCAAGGCAGTTGGACTTGATACCTATACTCAAATGTTGGAAGAGGCCAATAAAGAGCAAGATCCTGCAAAACGTTATGAAAAGTATGCTGAAATTCAAGCTTGGCTCGTTGATAGTGCTCTTGCTATTCCAAACGTTTCCCTTGGTGGAACACCTAGCTTGAGAAAGACAGTTCCATTCTCCGCACCATTTTCACAAGCTGGAAATAAGGGGGTAGAGTCATACAAGTATCTCAAGTTGCAAGATAAGACGGTAACGACTGATGAGTATGAAAAAGCTAAAGAAAAATGGCTGAAAGAAAAAGAAGAATCAAATAAAAAAGCCCAAGAAGAATTGGCAAAACACGTTAAATAACCAGTCTATTCAACAGGAAAAACGATAGTTTCTCAAGGAACTATCGTTTTTATATAGTTTGAAACTATAACTAGCTCTTGAAAACAAGAAAATAAGTTGGCGATAATAAGTGGTACAATAGTTACTATAGATTTGGAGGTATTGTATGAGCAAAGAACGACACATCAACACAATTTTGGCCCAGGCGGGTATCAAGTCAGATAAGACGACAGGTGCCTTGGTGACGCCACTACATTTTTCAACGACTTATCAGCATCCAGAGTTCGGTCAGTCTACGGGATTTGACTATACCCGTACTAAAAACCCAACTCGCAGTAAGGCGGAGGAAGTCTTGGCTGCAATTGAATCAGCAGACTATGCCCTAGCGACGAGTTCAGGTATGGCTGCGATTGTACTGGCTTTTAGTGTTTTTCCAGTAGGAAGTAAAGTCTTGGCTGTACGCGATCTGTATGGGGGTTCTTTCCGTTGGTTCAACCAAGTGGAGCAGGAAGGCCGTTTCCATTTTACCTATGCCAATACAGAAGAAGAGTTGATTGCTGAGTTGGAGAAAGATGTGGATGTTCTCTATATTGAAACACCAACCAATCCCTTGATGTTGGAATTTGATATTGCAAAACTAGCCAAACTAGCTCATGCCAAGGGTGCTAAAGTGGTGGTGGACAATACCTTCTACAGTCCGATTTACCAACGACCGATTGAAGATGGTGCGGATATCGTTCTTCATTCGGCTACCAAATATCTAGCAGGGCACAATGATGTCTTGGCTGGGGTCGTTGTGACTAATAGTTTAGAACTATATGAGCAACTGTTCTATAATTTGAATACGACTGGTGCGGTCTTGTCACCATTTGATAGTTATCAGTTGATTCGTGGTCTTAAAACTCTACCTCTTCGTATGGAGCGTTCTACAGCCAATGCCCAAGAAGTGGTTGCCTTTTTGAAGGATTTACCTGCAGTTAAGGAAGTGCTTTATACTGGACGTGGAGGCATGATTTCCTTTAAAGTAGTGAATGAAAAGCGTATTCCTCATATTTTAAATAGCTTAAAGGTCTTTTCATTTGCAGAAAGTTTGGGTGGGGTAGAGAGTCTGATTACCTATCCGACAACTCAGACTCATGCGGATATTCCGGCAGAAGTGCGTCATTCCTATGGCTTAACAGATGACCTCCTGCGCTTGTCTATTGGGATTGAAGATGCTAGAGATTTGATTGCGGACTTGCGCCAAGCTTTGGAAGGATAAGATAGATATGGGAAAATATGATTTTACAAGCCTGCCCAATCGTTTTGGGCACCATACCTATAAATGGAAAGAATCAGAAGCTGATCGAGAAGTTCTACCAGCCTGGATAGCAGATATGGACTTTGTGGTTTTGCCTGAGGTTCGACAAGCTGTACAAGCCTACGCAGATCAGTTGGTCTATGGCTATACTTATGCTAGTGATGCTTTGATTGAATCGGTTCAGGACTGGGAAGCCAGTCAACACGGCTATCACTTTGACAAGGATGCCCTCGTCTTTATAGAGGGAGTGGTACCAGCTATTTCAACAGCCATTCAAGCCTTTACAAAAGAAGGAGAGGCTGTTCTGATTAATACACCGGTCTATCCACCTTTTGCCCGCAGTGTCAAACTGAACAATCGCAGATTGATTACCAATTCTTTGGTAGAAAAGGATGGTCTGTTTGAGATTGACTTTGACCAGCTGGAAAAGGAATTGGTAGAAGAGGATGTGAAGCTTTATATTCTTTGCAATCCCCACAATCCTGGTGGTCGTGTTTGGGAAAAGGAAGTGTTAGAAATGATTGGTCATCTCTGCCAAAAACATGGTGTTTTGTTGGTTTCAGATGAGATTCACCAAGATTTGGCCCTCTTTGGTCACAAACACCAGTCTTTCAACACCATTGATCCTACCTTTAAAGACTTTGCCCTTATCTTGAGCAGTGCCACTAAGACCTTTAATATTGCTGGAACGAAAAATTCTTATGCAGTGATTGAAAATCCTAAACTTCGAGTGGCCTTTCAGAAACGTCAGTTGGCCAATAACCAGCATGAAATCTCAGGATTGGGGTATTTGGCGACAGAAGCTGCCTACCGTTATGGCAAGGACTGGTTAGGAGAGTTAAAAGAAGTCATCGAGGACCACATTAATTATGTAGTGGATGTTTTGGGCAACGAAACCAAGATTAAGGTCATGAAACCGCAAGGTACCTACTTGATTTGGCTTGATTTTTCAGCCTATGACCTAACGGATGACCGCTTGCAAGAGCTTTTGAAGAATGAAGCCAAGGTTATCTTGAACCGAGGTTTGGACTTTGGGGAGGAAGGAAAGCTACATGCCCGCCTCAATGTAGCCATGCCGAAGTCAGTACTGGAAGAGGTTTGCCAACGCATCGTGACCACTTTTGCTACACTTTAAAAATCGAGCCTTCTAGGAGAAAAGTCTTCCTAGAAGGCTATTTTCGTAGGGGAAAATGTGGTATAATGAAAAGATAAGATAAAGGGGTAACTATGGCTAAATTGATTCCGGGGAAGTTGCGCATGGAGGGAGTTACTCTCTATGAGACAGGCAACATTGAGATTATCAAGGAAAAAGGGAATCGCCTCTATACACGTGTGGCGGGAGAAGACTTGCGCTACAGTTTAGAGGATGATCTGGTTTTTTGTGCTTGCGATTTTTTCCAAAAAAGAGGTTACTGTGTTCACCTCGCAGCGCTCGAGCATTATCTGAAAAATGATGAAGAAGGCCAGGTGATTTTACAAGCCTTAGAAAAAGGACATGAAGAGCAAGAAGAGGTCGAAACCAAGGTTAGTTTTGGCGGTAGTTTTTTGGAGCGGATCCAACCTCAGAAGCGAGAAAAAATCTACACTTTGTCGGCTCAAGGTCAGGTAGAAGCTGGAACCAATCGCCTCCTTTGGACACTCCGAATCGGTTTAGTTGATAGTCAAAAATATTATGTCATTCGTGACATCCCTCTCTTTTTGAAGGTCTTGGTCCATCGAAAGCCATATATGATTGGGAAACACTATGAAAATGACTTGTCTTGGGATGCTTTTGATACAGCTAGTCAAGAAGTTCTTACTTTTTTATGTGGCTTGATTGAGGAGGGACTGAGTCAAGACCTCTTTTTCCCCAATCAAGGTCGTCACCTCTTTTTCCCTCTGACCTTTTTTGAGCAGGGAGTGGAGTTGCTGATGAACTTGGAAGATTTTCATTTTGAGCACCACATTACTAGTTATGAAAATCTTCTCTTTCATGATTTAGATCCAGAAGCAAACCTTTTCTCTTTTTCCGTGAAGGAGTATCCCGATTATTTTGAGATGGAAATTTCTGAGACTGAGCGAGTTAACGTATTCTATAGGGGAGCGGTTCTCTTTCGTAAGGGGAATCTTTATCTCTTAAACCCTAAACAAATCAGCCTCCTAAAGGAAATCAAGGAGCTTCCTCAGGAGGAAAGAGGGAGAAAATGCCTCCAGTTTGACAACAGTGATCGTGACCGTCTGGCCGCTTGTCTGCCTTTGTTTGGACAGCTAGGCACAGTGTCTGCCCCTGAGCGCTTGCAAATCAGACCCTTTTCACCAATCTTTTACTTTGATAGGGAGGATGACGGCCGCATCCGCTTGGATATCCAGTTTGACTATGGAGATGTTAAGGTAACTAGTCGTCAACAGCTGGAACAATTACCATTTTCAAGCGATGTTGTCTTGGAAAACCAACTATTTCAAGTCTGTTTAGGGGCTGGTTTTGAGGCTGATTTTCAGTCTTGGAGACAGGCTTTGAAGCCAGAAGTGGTTTATTCTTTCTTTTACCATACGATTCCAGCTTTTGAGAAGTTGGGTCAGGTTTTCTTGTCTGATGAGATGAATCAGCTCTACAGCGTCCAAGCTCCTCAGGTTCAGATTGAGTCAAAGAGAGGACTGTTGGAAATCCAGTTCGATTTCCAAGGGATCGCCCAAGAAGAGATTGACCAAGCTCTTAAAGCCCTGACCAGCAATCAGGATTTCTATATCAGTTCTTCTGACCAAGTGTACTTTTTTGATGAGGAAACCAAGCAGATTCGTCAAAATTTGCAGGAACTGGGGGTTGAGCTAAAAGATGGTTCTTTTCAGGCGCGAAAATCTCTGGCTTATAGCCTTTCTCAGCTTTTTGAAGGTCGAGATCGAATCTCCTTTTCGGAGAAATTTCAGCATTTAGCTCATGATTTGACTCATCCAGAGGATTTTCCTTTGGGAGATATACAGGTTCAGGCGAGTTTGAGAGATTATCAGGAAAAGGGTGTTCGTTGGCTCCAGATGCTTCATCACTATGGCTTTGGTGGCATCCTAGCCGATGATATGGGACTGGGAAAAACATTGCAAACCATTGCTTTTTTGACTAGTCAGGTGACAGAAGAAAGTCGGGTCTTGATTTTAGCGCCGTCAGGTTTGATCTACAATTGGGCAGATGAATTTAGAAAATTTGCCCCACAGTTGGATGTGGCTGTCGTTCATGGTTTGAAAGCGAATCGAGAAGCAATTCTTTCTGAAAATCACCAAATCTATGTGACTAGCTATGCAACCTTTCGTCAAGACAGTGAACTCTATCAAGAGATGGACTTTGATTTTCTCTTCTTAGATGAAGCCCAGGTCATGAAAAATGCCCAGACTAAGATTGCTCAGAGTTTGCGCCAGTTTGTGGTGCCAGCAGTCTTTGCTTTGTCAGGTACGCCCATCGAAAATCATTTAGGAGAGTTGTGGTCTATCTTTCAAATTGTACTTCCGGGGCTCTTGCCAAGTAAAAAGGAATTTATGAAATTACCGGCTGACCGAGTAGCGCAGTTTATCAAGCCCTTCGTCATGAGGCGTAAGAAAGAAGAAGTCCTTACAGAACTGCCTGATTTGATCGAAGTCGTCTATAAAAATGAACTGGAAGACCAGCAGAAGGCCATCTATCTAGCCCAGTTGCAACAGATGCGAGACCGCCTAGCGCAAGTGACAGTTCAAGAATTCCAGAGAAGTCGGGTAGAAATCTTATCTGGACTCATGCGTTTGCGTCAAATCTGCGATACGCCAGCTCTCTTCATGGAGGATTACCAAGGAGCCAGTGGTAAATTGGATAGTCTCCGAGATTTATTGCTACAAGTGGCAGATGGTGGGCATCGAGTCTTGATTTTCTCCCAGTTCAAAGGAATGTTGGAAAAAATCGAGCAAGAACTCCCAGATTTGGGCTTGACTTCCTTCAAAATCACAGGTTCAACTCCTGCTCATGACAGACAGGAGATGACCAAGGCCTTTAACCAAGGGGAGAGAGATGCCTTTCTCATCTCCCTGAAGGCAGGTGGTGTTGGTCTTAATCTAACGGGAGCTGATACGGTTATTTTAGTTGACCTTTGGTGGAATCCCGCTGTCGAAGCCCAGGCTATCGGAAGAGCCCACCGCATGGGGCAGGAGCAGATGGTCGAGGTTTATCGTTTGATTACCAAGGGGACTATTGAAGAAAAAATTCAAGAACTTCAAGAGCAGAAAAAACATTTGGTTTCCCAAGTTTTAGATGGTACGGAGTCGCGTGCGAGTCTCAGTTTGGCAGAAATTCGTGAAATTTTGGGAATTTCTGAAGCCAGCACTTGAAAAATCAAGACAATACGCTATAATGAAGTGTTGAAAGGAAATACAAAATGAAACAAGATCGATTTCCATTGGTGTCAGATGATGAGATCATGCTGACCGAAATGCCAGTCATGGACTTGTACGATGAGTCAGACTTTATTAGCAATATCAAAGGTGATTACCGCGATAAGAACTATTTGGAATGGTCTCCTATCAATGAGGAAGAAACCGTAGTTTCTCCAGTGGTTAACAAGGAGTCAAAGCCAAGCCCAGAACCTAAAAAAGTTGAAAAAACCTATGCTGAATTGGCTCGAGAAGAGGCGCGTGCGGACTTGAAGAAGAAACGTTCAGCCAAGTATTTGACTCAGGATGTTAGTCATACTAGACGACACAATGGTTCAACACTTGTTCGTCAAGGAAACCAACCAACAGCACCATTTCAAAAGGAAAATCCAGGTGAGTTTGCCAAATTTAGTAAAAACTTGAGTCAGTCTCACTATATCTTAGCTGAGGAGGTTGGCCAAGTGGCGAATCCAACTCCGAAAACCCAAACGGAAAAAGCTAAAAAGAACAACTACGATTTTCTAAAGAAGAGTCAAATCTATAATAAAAAGAATAAGCAAACAGAACAGGAACGTCAGGTTGCCCAAGAGTTGAATCTGACAAGAATTACTGAGTAGGGGAGAAAAGCATGTCAAAAACATATCATTTTATTGGAATCAAGGGATCAGGGATGAGTGCCCTAGCCTTGATGTTGCACCAAATGGGACACAAGGTTCAAGGTTCAGACGTTGAAAAATACTACTTTACTCAACGTGGACTAGAGCAGGCAGGGATTGCGATTCTTCCTTTTGATGAAAAGAACTTACAAGGTGATGTGGAGATTATCGCTGGAAATGCCTTTCGTCCAGACAACAATGTTGAAATCGCCTATGCCGACAAAAATGGTATCAGCTACAAACGTTACCATGAATTCCTAGGTAGCTTTATGCGCGACTTTGTCAGCATGGGAGTTGCTGGAGCTCATGGGAAAACTTCAACAACAGGTATGCTGTCACACGTCTTGTCTCACATCACAGACACCAGCTTCTTGATTGGTGACGGAACAGGTCGCGGCTCAGCCAATGCCAAATATTTTGTCTTTGAATCAGACGAATATGAGCGCCATTTCATGCCTTACCACCCAGAATACTCTATCATCACCAACATTGACTTTGACCATCCAGACTACTTTACCAGTCTAGAGGACGTTTTCAATGCCTTTAACGACTATGCCAAACAAATTACCAAAGGTTTGTTTGTATACGGTGAGGATGCTGAGTTGCGTAAGATCACAGCAACTGCGCCAATCTATTACTATGGTTTTGAAGCTGAGGGCAATGACTTTGTAGCTAGTGATCTCCTTCGTTCTACGACTGGTTCGACCTTTACAGTTCATTTCCGTGGTCAAGAATTGGGTCAATTCCACATTCCAACTTTTGGTCGTCACAATATCATGAATGCGACAGCTGTTATTGGTCTTCTTTACACAGCTGGCTTTGATTTGAACTTGGTGCGTGAACACTTGAAAACTTTTGCAGGTGTTAAGCGTCGTTTCACTGAGAAAATTGTCAATGATACAGTGATCATTGATGACTTTGCTCACCATCCAACGGAAATCATTGCGACCTTGGATGCGGCTCGTCAGAAATACCCAAGCAAGGAAATCGTAGCAATCTTCCAACCTCATACCTTTACTAGAACCATCGCCTTGTTGGATGAATTTGCCCACGCTTTGAATCAAGCAGACGCCGTTTACCTAGCGCAAATCTATGGATCAGCTCGTGAGGTGGACCATGGTGATGTCAAAGTAGAAGACCTAGCCAATAAAATCAACAAGAAACACCAGGTTATCACAGTTGAGAATGTATCTCCACTCCTAGACCATGATAATGCTGTTTACGTCTTTATGGGGGCGGGAGACATCCAAACCTATGAATATTCATTTGAACGTCTCTTGTCTAACTTGACAAGCAACGTCCAATAAGGAAAACAGATGGAAATTCCAATCACAATAAGGCAAGCTACCTTATCAGATTTAGAAGAAATGTTGGCGATTGAAGAAGCCAATCCTTCGTTAGAAGAGGTATTTAGCCGCCAATCCTTAGAAGAGAGTATCCGCAAGACTGCGGGTACCTTTCTTGTAGCTGGGGATGAAAATCAGCTCCTAGGTTATGTTTTAGGAGAAGCTCAGTCTATTCATCCCAAATGGATAGAAATAAAATCCTTGACCATTCATCCTGACCATTGGGGACAGGGGCTGGGAACTCTTCTTCTTGCAGCCTTGAAACAGGTGACAGTCGAACTAGATTATCAAGGTATTCTTTTACAAAGTCCTGATGAGTTGCTATCATATTTTGAAATGAATGGCTTTGTTGAGGAAGAAGTGACAGGGAGTCAATATGACAGTGGTTCTGAATGGTATCTAATTTGGACCAATCCTTTTTATCAGGAGGAAATATGAAAATCAGACAAGCAAGATTTTCGGATTTAGATCGGATTTTAGAGATAGAGCTGGAGAATTTCTCCCTTGAAGAGGCCATCCCTCGTTCGGTCTTTGAGGCGCACTTACGTGAAATTCAGACCAGCTTTCTCGTCGCTGAAAAAGAGGGACGTATCCTTGGCTACATTGAAGGTCCAGTCGTCCCACATCGTCATCTACAAGATCAGTCCTTTACAGAAGAAATAAAAGACTATAGCTATCGACCTGGAGGTTATATTTCTGTGACCTGTCTCTCCATAGCTAAGGAGGCACAAGCCTTGGGCGTTGGAAAAAGACTGTTAAGTGCTCTGAAGGAAGTCGCTTTAGAACATGAACGAGAAGGCATTAACCTGACTTGTCATGATTATCTTATCTCATATTATGAGAAACATGGTTTTGTCAATGAAGGACTATCCCAATCTACCTATGCAGGTGAGACTTGGTATAACATGGTTTGGAAGCCTTGAAAACAAGAAATATAGTTGGAAAAAGGTATCTTTTGTTGCTTTTCTGCGACTTTTAAGATATAATGTTATGGATTGCCAACAAGGAGGTAAAGCTTTTGAGCGAGAAATCAAGAGAAGAAGAAACATTAAGCTTTAAAGAACAGATTTTACGCGATTTAGAGAGAGTCAGAGAGAGAGAAAGAAGAGGAAAAGAGGATGAAAGTCCAACTACCCCACCAACCCCATCTTCTCAAGTAACTCCACCTGCCCCTTCTGAACAAGAATCAAATCTTGCCACAGAAGATTTAATGGCAGATTCTCTGTCAACTGTGGATGAAATCCTAAAAAATGCCCCAAGTGTGCCACCACGCCCAAGTTTTGAATCAAGCGAAGTGACAGCACCAGCACCAGAACCAGAAGAGTCAAAACTAGAAGAGCCTGCACCAGCCAAGATTGATGCTGTAGAGCCTAAAAAGGAAGAGAAAGAGTTTAATACTACTCCAACTAAAGTGGCTGTTTCCTATAAAACGGATGACAATAAAGAAGAATCAGTCCCTCCTGTTGTGGAGAATGTAGTACCTGCTCCAGTTGAGCAAGTTGATGATCTAGCGAATGCTCCACTACGCAGTCGTCGCGAAGGAACAAAGCCAGCTAAGAAAAAGAAGAAATCAAAAGCTAAAGGCTGCTTGCTAACTTTCTTAGTTTTCCTAGTGCTCGTAGGTATTGGTGGCTTCTTTGGTTATGGTTATGTTCAAGAATCTTTGAAACCAGTTGATGCGAGCTCTAAGGACTACGTAACGGTTCAAATCCCAGAAGGTTCAAATATTCAAGAAATTGGGAGCACTTTGGAAAAATCTGGTCTTGTTAAACATGGACTTATCTTTAGTTTGTATGCTAAATATAAGAGTGCAGACTTAAAATCAGGTTATTACAACTTGAAGAAGAGCATGAGTACAGATGAGTTGATCCAAGAATTGCAAAAAGGTGGAACTCCTGAACCACAAGAACCAGCTCTTGCAAGCTTGACAATTCCAGAAGGCTATACATTAGAGCAAATCGCTCAAACAGTAGGACAACTTCAAGGTGAATTTAAAGAACCTCTTACTGCGGATGCTTTCTTGGCAAAAGCTCAAGATGAGACCTTTATCTCACAATTAGTTGCCAAGTATCCAAACCTTCTTGGAAGTCTCCCAACAAAAGACAGTGGCGTTCGTTATCGCCTAGAAGGTTACCTTTTCCCAGCAACTTATACCATCAAAGAAAGCACTACAGTTGAAAGTTTGATTGATGAGATGTTAGCTGCTATGGATAAGGCCTTGTCACCATATTACGCTACGATCAAAGAAAAGAATCTGACAGTCAATGAATTGCTCAGTATCGCTTCTCTTGTTGAAAAAGAAGGTGCTAAGACAGAAGACCGCAAGAAGATTGCTGGTGTCTTCTATAACCGCCTAAATCTCGGTATGCCACTTCAGAGCAACATCGCTATCCTGTATGCTCAAGGCAAGCTTGGTCAAAAGATTAGCCTAGCGGATGATGCTGGAATTGATACGACGATTGATTCACCTTACAATGTTTATACACACCTTGGCCTCATGCCTGGACCGGTAGACAGTCCAAGTCTGGATGCCATCGAAGCAAGTGTAAATCAGACAAAGAGTGACTACTTATACTTTGTAGCCAATGTCGAAGATGGTAAAGTGTACTTTGCAACGACCAAAGAAGAACATGATCAAAACGTTGCAGAACACATCAATAGCAAACTAACACAATCAAGTAGTTCAAACTAAAATTATGTGGTTTTCCACATAATTTTGTTTTAAAAACAAATTAAGAAAAGAAAGTTGAGAAAAATGGCAGAAAAAACTTACCCAATGACCCTTGAAGAGAAGGAAAAACTAGAAAAAGAATTAGAGGAGTTGAAACTCGTTCGTCGTCCTGAAGTGGTAGAACGTATCAAAATTGCTCGTTCATACGGAGACCTTTCAGAGAACAGCGAGTACGAAGCAGCTAAGGATGAGCAAGCTTTTGTTGAAGGACAAATTTCAAGTCTAGAAACAAAAATCCGCTATGCTGAAATCGTTAATAGCGATGCAGTTGCCCAAGATGAAGTGGCTATCGGTAAGACTGTAACAATCCAAGAAGTCGGTGAAGATGACGAAGAGGTCTATATCATCGTCGGTTCTGCAGGTGCAGATGCTTTTGCTGGTAAGGTTTCAAATGAGAGCCCAATTGGACAAGCCTTGATCGGCAAGAAGACTGGTGATACAGCGACCATCGAGACACCAGTTGGTAGCTATGATGTCAAAATCTTAAAGGTTGAAAAAACAGCCTAAATAGAATGAAAAAGGAGTAGTAGAGGCTTTGACTTGCTCAACTCCTTTTTGGTTTTTTGAATAAAATAGGAGACTATATGAGTGAAAATAAGAAAAAAAATAAGATGGAACGTGGTCTAACCAATCGTCATGTTCAGGTGATGGCTATTGCGGGAACAATCGGAACAGGTCTTTTCCTAGGTGCCGGTCGCTCTATCAGCCTTACTGGACCTTCTATCATCCTGATTTACATGATTACAGGAGCCTTTATGTTTTTGATGATGAGGGCTGTTGGGGAGATGCTCTACCAGGATCCAGAACAACATACTTTTATCAACTTTATCACCCGTCATTTGGGGAAAGGCTGGGGTTATTTCTCAGTTTGGTCTTATTGGTTGTCTGTCGTCTTTATCGGTATGGCAGAAATCACTGCGATCTCACATTATGTTCAGTTTTGGTTTCCTAGCTGGCCTAGTTGGCTGATTCAGATTGTCTTTTTAACGATTTTGGCCTTAGTCAATCTGATTGCGGTTAAGCTCTTTGGAGAAGTCGAGTTTTGGTTTGCTATGGTTAAAATTGTGGCTATTTTAGCTATGATTGCAACGGGAGCCTTTATGGTTTTGACAGGATTTGAGACACCGCATGGTGCTGCAAGTTTGGCAAATATCAGCAATCAGTTCTCTCTTTTCCCAAACGGTGTTATGAACTTTGTCATGGCCTTTCAAATGGTATTTTTTGCCTATCTGATGATTGAGTTTATCGGAGTGACAACCTCTGAAACCAAGAATCCTCGTCAGGTTTTGCCAAAAGCAGTTAAAGAAATTCCCCTCCGAATTGTCTTCTTCTATGGTGGAGCCCTATTAGCCATTATGTCTATCATTCCCTGGAGAGAACTTGCTTCTTCAGATTCACCATTTGTAACGGTTTTTGAGCTAGCAGGTATCAAGTGGGCGGCAGCTCTGATTAACTTCGTTGTTTTGACGTCGGCAGCATCTGCTCTTAATTCAACCCTCTATTCAACAGGGCGACACCTTTACCAGATTGCCCATGATTCACCCAATCGCTTCTTAAAAGCGATCAAGGCAGATACTCTTTCTCGTCACAATGTTCCGCAAAATGCCATTATTGCCTCAGCAATCTTGATTGCTCTAGCTGCCTTTATCAATGTTTTGCCAGGTGTTTCCGATGCCTTTGCTTTGATTACGGCGTCTTCATCAGGTGTTTACATCGCGATTTATATCTTGATCATGGTGGCTCATCTCAAATACCGCAAGTCACAAGACTTCATGGCTGATGGCTACCTCATGCCTCAGTATCGCTTGCTTAATCCCTTAACCATTCTCTTTTTTGTCTTTGTTTTTGTGACTCTCTTTTTGCAAGAGTCCACCTTCATGGGGGCAGTTGGTTCAGCTATCTGGATTATCGGTTTCGGAATTTATAGCCAGTGGAAATTTAGGAAATAAATCATGAACTCATCAACTTTGCTTGGTGAGTTCTTTTTAGTTTGACAGTCTATTGAAATAAGATTATAATCAAGCTGTAACAGTTCGAAGGAGGTTTGGATGCACTTTAGATTGGAAAATAAAGCGTCCCAGAAAGCGCAAGAAATAGGAAATCTGATTCGTGCTTATAATCGTTCCAAAAGAGAAGAGGCTGAAAGCGAGCCACTGAATCTTTATGTCGAAGATGAAAAGGGCAATCTCTTGGCGGGCTTGGTAGCAGAGACTTTCGGAAATTGGTTGGAAATCGAGTATTTGTTTGTGAAAGAGGAATTGCGAGGACAGGGAATCGGTTCAAAACTATTGCAGGAAGTTGAAAGTGAAGCTAAGAAACGAAACTGTCAGTTTGCTTTCGTGAATACTTACCAGTTTCAAGCGCCAGATTTTTATAAAAGGCATGGCTACAAGGAAGTCTTTACCTTGCAAGACTATCCCTACACAGGGCAAAGATTTTATTACCAAAAGGATTTGTAAGGTAAACATGAAGGCATAAAGCAGAGAGGAAATCTTCACATAATTATGGAGGTGGGCTAATGGACATCATACTAGATATGGGCAACGTCTTGTTAGAATGGAACAAGGATAAGATTTTGCAAGGCGTTTCGGAGCTGAAGAAAGATTATCTGATTTTAGATAAGACCATTTTTCAGTCGGGACTTTGGGAAAGATTGGATCTTGGGGCCATGACGAGAGAAGAATTGGTGCTTAAAGTTGAGTCAATGATTGGAAGTACCTATCAAAAGAAGGTCGAAGAAGTTATCTGGAACTGGCCTAGCTACATTGATATTTATAGGGAAGTCTTTCCTGTCTTGTCAGAACTAAAGAAAAAGGGGCATCACATCTTTGTCTTGTCCAATACCTCAAAGGTATTTTATGACTTGCTAGAAGACCAACTATCTCCTTTAAAAGAACTTTTAGATGGCTTTGTCCTATCCTGTGATATAAAAGCTATAAAGCCTGATTTGGCAATGTTTAAGGAGATTCTTGATAAATATCAGTTAGATCCTACACACTGTGTCTTTCTAGACGATATTGAGGACAATACAGTGGCAGCTGAGAAATTGGGAATCAGGGCCTATCAGGTCAAGAAAAGAAGTGATGTCGTCGATATTTTGAAATCCTATATTTAAATTCAAAACTCTCTATTTTTGTGGTAGAGAGTTTTTTTGTTAATAAAATCTTACAAAATGACATTTATATATTGCATTAAGTTAGATATATGGTATAATGTTTTTAAAAGAAACGCAACTTTTTAAAAATGTGAAGGAGGACGCTAGTGGCTAAAAATTTAAAATTAAAATTAGCTCGGGTGGAGCGTGATTTAACACAAGGGGATTTGGCAGAAGCTGTAGGTGTTACTAGGCAGACTATAGGCTTGATAGAAGCTGGGAAATACAATCCTAGTCTTTCCCTTTGCCAGTCTATTTGCAGATGCTTAGGAAAAACTTTAGATCAATTATTTTGGGAGGACGAAGATGAAAAATAGAAAAAAACTTGTGATCAAAGATGAACGTACGGAAAAATTGGATGGAAAGATTTCAGGAGAAATTCTCTTGGGAATGTGCTTATTTTTGGCACTGGAAATTTTTGCCAAAGTTTATATTTTCAATTTAACGCTTTTGTCCTATTTACCAGAATTACTTTTATTGATTGGAGTCGGTTTGTATGCCATTATTCGCCGCATGTATGTTGGAATTGACATTCGGGATATTGTTGAGAATACTGGAAAAGAAAGAGTTTTATCTGCTTTGGGATTTTCTATAGTGGTTTTATTGATTGATATCGTAGGAAATCGCGAGGAACTGGTCAGTCTATTGACTTGGAAGTACTCCCTAAAAGTGGTTCTAGCAGTTATCATCTATCTCGTTGGGAGTTATTCTATGGACCGAGTTATCCTATACTTGAATCGCAGAAATCAGCAAGTTTGGGAGGAAGAAGATGAAAAATAGATTTTTTTATTATCAATTACTAGACGAAAGAGAAGAACAACTGATGAATAAAGCGGGAGCTGAAAGTTTCTATATCTCTATAGCTTTCTTGCTTTTATCTTATATGATTACAGTATTAGCACCAAGTCTTTTTAATCCGAGAATGATTCTCATCATTATCATTATTGGAACTTCTTACTTTTTCGGCCGTGCTCGAGATTTGGGTGTGAACTACTATAGTCGTTTTCATTTTACAATTATAGGGTGTTTGCTGGTAACTCTCGCTATTACGACTCTTTTGATGTTGCAGAATTATCAATTCAATATCGAAATTTATCAGCACAATCCTCTGAACGTTAAATATTTGTCTGCTTGGGTTATTACTTATCTGATTTACCTTCCTTGGGTTTTTATCGGCAATCTCGGCCTTAAAAGTTATGGCGAATGGGCTCAAAAAAAGTTTGAGCAAGATATGGAAGAACTGGAGAATGGAGAATAGCTTGTTAGCTTTTTATCAATCTCGGTAAAATGTGTTATAATAGTACTAATTTATCGGACGGTGTGAAAGTGGTAGAATACGTTCATACCTTTGTAAAGTAGGAAGAAGGAAAACAGATGTATCCAGATGATAGTTTGACATTGCACACGGACTTGTACCAGATCAATATGATGCAAGTTTACTTTGACCAAGGAATTCACAATAAAAAGGCGGTCTTTGAAGTTTATTTCCGCCAGCAACCTTTTCAGAACGGTTATGCAGTTTTTGCTGGTTTGGAAAGAATCGTACATTATCTTGAAGACTTGCGCTTTTCAGATAGCGATATTGACTACTTGGAGTCACTTGGCTATCATGGAGAATTCTTGGACTACCTCCGCAATCTCAGGTTAGAACTAACGGTTCGTTCCGCTCAGGAAGGGGACTTGGTTTTTGCCAATGAACCGATTGTGCAGGTGGAAGGTCCTCTAGCCCAATGTCAATTGGTCGAAACGGCTCTCTTGAACATCGTTAACTTTCAAACTTTGATAGCGACCAAAGCAGCACGTATTCGTTCGGTCATTGAGGATGAACCCTTGATGGAGTTCGGGACACGTCGTGCGCAAGAAATGGATGCGGCTATTTGGGGAACACGCGCAGCCGTGATTGGTGGAGCCAACGGAACTAGCAACGTGCGAGCAGGGAAGCTCTTTGGTATCCCTGTCTTGGGGACTCATGCCCATGCCTTGGTACAAGTTTATGGAAACGACTATGAAGCCTTCAAGGCTTATGCGTCAACCCATCGTGACTGTGTCTTTCTAGTAGATACTTATGATACGTTGCGAATCGGTGTGCCAGCTGCCATTCAGGTGGCGCGTGAGTTGGGTGATCAGATTAACTTTATGGGTGTGCGGATTGACTCTGGGGATATTGCCTACATTTCCAAGAAAGTCCGTCAGCAACTGGACGAGGCTGGATTTACAGAGGCTAAGATTTATGCTTCTAATGACCTAGATGAAAATACTATCCTCAACCTCAAGATGCAAAAGGCTAAGATTGATGTCTGGGGTGTGGGAACCAAGCTGATTACAGCCTATGATCAGCCAGCTCTTGGGGCAGTTTATAAGATTGTAGCTATCGAAGATGAGAATGGTCAGATGCGCAATACCATCAAACTGTCTAATAATGCGGAAAAAGTATCTACACCAGGTAAGAAGCAGGTATGGCGCATTACCAGCCGTGAAAAAGGCAAGTCAGAAGGTGACTACATTACTTATGATGGTGTGGATGTGAGTGGCATGACAGAAATCAAGATGTTCCATCCAACTTATACCTACATCAAAAAGACCGTTCGTAATTTTGATGCCGTTCCTCTCTTGGTGGATATTTTCAAAGAAGGAACATTAGTTTACAACTTGCCTAGTTTGACTGACATTCAGGATTATGCCCGTAAGGAATTTGACAAGCTTTGGGACGAGTACAAACGTGTTCTCAATCCGCAACATTACCCAGTAGATTTGGCGCGTGATATTTGGCAGGACAAAATGGACTTGATTGACAAGATGCGCAAGGAAGCCCTTGGTGAAGGAGAAGAAGAATGAGTTTGCAAGAGACCATTATCCAGCAATTGGGTGTCAAACCAGTAATCGATGCCCAGGAAGAAATCCGTCGTTCAATTGACTTCTTAAAAAAATATCTAAAAAAACATCCCTTCCTTAAAACTTTTGTACTAGGGATTTCTGGGGGTCAGGACTCAACCTTGGCAGGGCGCTTGGCGCAATTAGCTATGGAAGAAATGCGGGCAGAGACAGGAGATGACAGCTACCAATTTATCGCTGTCCGCCTGCCATACGGAGTGCAAGCTGATGAAGCAGACGCTCAAAAAGCCCTCGCTTTCATCCAGCCAGATGTCAGCTTGGTTGTGAATATCAAGGAATCAGCTGACGCTATGACAGTAGCAGTTGAAGCGACAGGAAGCTCTGTTTCAGACTTTAATAAGGGCAATATTAAAGCGCGTAGCCGTATGATTGCCCAATATGCCCTTGCGGGTGCCCATAGCGGAGCGGTCATTGGAACAGATCATGCTGCGGAAAATATCACAGGCTTTTTTACCAAGTTTGGTGACGGTGGTGCGGATATTCTTCCTCTTTACCGCCTCAATAAACGCCAAGGAAAACAACTCTTGAAGGAGCTTGGTGCAGACCCAGCCCTTTATGAAAAAATCCCAACAGCAGATTTGGAAGAAGAAAAACCAGGTATTGCAGACGAAGTAGCCTTGGGAGTCACTTACAATGAAATTGATGACTACCTCGAAGGAAAGCAAGTTAGCCCAGAAGCTCAAGCGACTATTGAAAACTGGTGGCACAAAGGCCAACATAAACGCCACCTACCAATCACCGTATTTGATGACTTTTGGGAGTAAAAAGGTCCGGGGGACCTTTTTACCCTGAGCCTAGAAATGAGAAAGCGAGGAAGGTCCGGGGGACCTTTTTAGCTTGAGCCTTAAGCTTAGAAAGCGAGGTAACATTATGAAAGCAATCGGTACGCGAATGTTACAGACAGATCGTTTGATCTTGAGAAGATTTGTAGAGAGTGATGCGGAAGCCATGTTTCAAAATTGGGCTTCATCTGCTGAGAATTTGACCTATGTCACCTGGGATCCCCATCCGAATCTTGAGGTGACTCGAAACTCGATTCGAAATTGGGTTGCATCCTATGACAAGCCCAACTATTACAAATGGGCCATTTGTCTCAAAGAGAATCCAGAGCAAGTGATAGGAGATATCAGCATTGTTGAGGTGGACGAGATAAACTCTAGTTGTGAAGTTGGGTATATTTTAGGAAAAAACTATTGGGGCAGTGGTATGATGACGGAGGCCTTGAAAGCTGTGTTAGACTTTTGTTTTACTCAAGCAGGCTTTCAAAAAGTCAGAGCTCGTTACGCCAGTCTCAACCCAGCTTCAGGCCGTGTGATGGAAAAAGCGGGAATGTCTTATCTAAAAACCATTACCAATGGTGTGGAGAGAAAAGACTACGTTGCGGACCTTATTTATTATCAGATTAAAAAGAACTAAGAAATGACCTGAGCTTCAAAAGTTAACTTTTGAAGCTCAGATCATTTTTTTCTGCTCTTTTATTTTAACTCATAAAGCCAGTCGTCACCGTCTTTGTAGTAAAAGAATTCACTTAAATCGTCTTCTAAAAAAACACGCAGCATGTCTGACATATCCTCAGTTGCAAGTTTCAGATGAGACAGATTTTCAAATTCTTCCCACCAAACAGTACCTTCGTCTGAAGACTGGAGTTCACCAGTAAAGTGTTCTGTCTTGTAAAAGAGGACGACATAGCGGTAATCCTCGTCATCGTACCAGTCTTTGATACCACAAAGTTGAGGTTTGGATATGGTTAGTCCAGTTTCTTCCTTGACTTCTCTGATAACTGCATCGGTAAAAGATTCCCCACGCTCTACATGACCACCAGGAAAAGTGATGCCGGGCCAGTCGGGACTAACTCGATCTTGAACTAGAACTTTGTTTCCGTTTTTAATCATGCACATGTTGACAAATTCGACTAATTCTTGTCTGTTCATATTGTTTTTCCTATTTTGTTAGTAACTTTTCCACGACGTTTAACTTTCGCATGGTCAAATCCACGCCAAAAAGTTTTTCAAGATAGTTGGTATTGAGCTTTTTTCGTTTTGCAGTTCTAGGGAGATAGAGGTAGAGACAGTGATCGCCTACACAAATTTCTTCCTCACCGTAGTCAGCTTTCAAATTTTCTAATGGCAGACTTTGGATAAATCCCTGATAAAGAATCACATGTACACGATCATGAAGATAGTCTTCTCTAAATGGGTTCTCTTGAACAATCTTTTCAAAATCGTCCTTATTCTTGATAACCATTTTTAAGTCAGCTCCAATTTTTTCCTTTATCAGAGTATGAACGCGTTCTCGTATTTCTTCCAAATCCAAGTCACTTTCAAGAATGATATTCCCACTTTGAATATAGGTTCGAACGTGTTGAAACCCAGCTTCTGTCAAAATATCTGCCAAATAAGACATTTTCGGGATAGCATTTTTTCCATTAGGAGTAACGCCTCTTAGTAAAATAATATGTTCCAAAGGACTTCCTTTCTTATTTGGTATTTATTGGATTTGAGCCTGCCACCCAGCCGGTACAGAGGGCAGAAGTGATGTTAAAGCCACCCGTGTGGGCATTGATATCCAGTACCTCGCCAGCAAAGTGGAGCCCAGGAACGAGCTTACTTTCCAGAGTTTTAGGATTGATTTCCTTGAGGTTGACGCCACCTTTGGTGACAAAGGACTTGGCAAGGGACATTTTGCCAGTGACAGGGATTTTGAGGGCCTTGATGGACTGGAGAAGTTGCTCGCGTTCTTTTTCAGTTAGCTGTTTGACTTTGTCAGGATAGCCTTGCACAAAAAATTCCGCTAAGCGTTCTGGCAACAAGGTTCTTAAGGCATTTTTCAAGGATTTTTCACGGTTTTCTTCTAAAAATGTCATCAAATAGCTATCAGAAAGTTGAGGCAAGACATCCAGTGAGAGGATCTCACCACCCTTGACAAAGCTGGACATGCGTAGGGCAGCAGGGCCAGATAAACCAAAGTGGGTAAAGAGCAAATCATGAGTGATGACATGCTTGCCATAGCTTAGGGTCACATCGTCTAGTGAAATGCCCTGAAGCGCTTTGTGAGGGAAATCAGTCAGAAGCGGACTCTCGGCCGCCTCAAGCTCGGTAATGGTGTGCTTAAAATGGCGGGCGATCTCATGTCCAAATCCAGTTGAACCTGTAGAAGGATAGGATTTACCACCTGTTGTGACAATCAGTTTGTCACAAGTGAAAGTTTGGTCTGCGGACTTAAGGACAAACTGGTTATCCACCTTTTTAACCGAAACAATCTCTGTTTGGGTAGCGACTTGACCACTGAGTTCAGTGATTTTCTTCTCCAAAGCTTCGATAATGGTCCGAGACTTGTCGCTAGCAGGAAAGACGCGTCCGTGGTCCTCGACCTTAAGTTTGACTCCATTTTCCGTAAAAAAGTTGATGATATCATGGTTATCAAACTGAGAGAAGACACTATATAGAAAGCGCCCATTCCCAGGGATGCCAGCCAGTAGGTCGTCTAGAGTTCCATTGTTGGTTACATTACAACGACCACCACCAGTTCCAGCTAATTTTTTACCAAGTTTGCGATTTTTTTCGATGAGAAGAGTTTTCTGACCATAAAAGCTACTGGAAATCGTAGCCATCATGCCAGCAGGCCCTCCACCGATAACAATAGTATCAAAATGTTTCATAGCTCTATTGTACCACAAAAAACAAGAGATGCTTGGCATCTCTTGTTACGGATGATCTTAGTTAATTTCATATCCCATTAACAAACCGCCATCTTCTGCATAGAAACTGCAGAGACCAGACGTCGGGATGATTTTGATATTGGATTGTGGGAAGGTTTCTAGCAAGCGTTCTGACAATTGCTGACAGAATTTTTCATTACTGCGATGAGCCATGACGATACGACCACCAGCATAGCCAGCTTTGATGAGTTCTTCATAGGCTGCTTGAAGAGATTTTTTTGGTCCACGCGCTTTTTGGAGTAGTTCTAGGGTTCCAGTTTCACTTGCTTCCCCAACCATACGGATGTTGAGAAGGCCAACAACTGTACCGATAAGCTTACTCAAACGGCCATTTTTGACCAAGTTATCAACTTTAGCAAGAACAAAGAGCAATTTCGTTTTTTCTTGGTAGGCTGTAATAGCTTCAACAATTTCTTCAAAAGAAAGTCCTTGATCAATCAAGTCATTGATTTTTTCGACAATCAAGTCAACCTCACCACCTGCAGACAATGTATCGATCACATGAATCTGAGTGTCAGGGTGTTCTTCGAGGTAGATATTTTTAGCAAGTTGTGCACTGTTATGGCTACCAGAAAGGGTACCAGTGATGGTAACGACAAAGATATGCTTAGCACCTTCAAATGCACGCAAGTAATCATCAGGGCTAGGGCAAGCTGATTTTGAAGCCTCAGAAGTCGCATACATGGTTTCCATCATGTGGTCAATGTCGAGATTGGCATCATCGATAAAGACCTGATCAGCTACTTGAATGGTTAAAGGAACACTAACAAATTCAGTATCAATAGCAGGAGTTGCCAGTTGACGATAATCACAACCAGAGTCAGCTACAATCTTCCAAGTCATAGAAATTCTCCATCTTTGTCACTTATACATTGACAAAGGTTCTGTCTTTTTTTACAATTATATCATGAAAGCCCTTGAAACAAAAGTACCACCTCTCTGTTGTCACAAGTAGAAAGAAATTGTTATGTCTGAACGTAAAATATCTGAAAAATCTCTTGAAAATCTTAGGAAATCAAATCAAGAATCTAATTTTTTAACCAGAGAAGCGATTGAAACAGCGCTTTTGCAACTTCTGGAGAAAAAAGACTTGGCTAAGATTAGTATCTCAGAGTTGGTCAAGCGGGCGGGTGTCTCACGCGCTGCCTTTTATCGCAATTATGACTCCAAGGAAGCGATTTTAGAAAGTGTCTTTAAACGTAGCGTTCACAATATCATGGAGCAATTGAGTCATTACGATGTTAAAACCGACCTTTATCTGGTCTGGGTGCATCTTTTCCGAGCGGCTAAGAAAGAAGCCAAGGTTATCCAACTTGCTCTGGACTACCACTTGGAAAAGATTTTTGTCCAAGCTATGCAGGAATTTCTAGAAAAATACCACGGAAAATCAAAAGGTGTCAGCAGCTATCTTCATTCGTTTTGGAGTTCTGCTATCGTATCAGTTCTGCTCAAGTGGATCAAGGATGGAATGAAGGTTCCAGCTGAAAAGATTGCAGATTTACGCTTGCCATTTTTCAAAAAATAGAGGAAAAGGAGAAGAGTCATGACTGAAAAAAGACTGGCTTGGGATGAGTACTTTGCAGCCCAGGCTTTACTGATTGCTAATCGTTCGACCTGCAAACGCGCCAAAGTAGGAGCTGTCCTCGTTAAGGACAATAAGGTCATTTCAACAGGCTACAATGGTTCCGTATCAGGAACGGAGCACTGCATTGACCACGAATGTCTAGTCATTGAAGGACACTGTGTCCGAACCCTTCACGCTGAGGTCAATGCCATCTTGCAAGGAGCTGAACGAGGGGTTCCAAGAGGATTTACAGCCTATGTGACCCATTTTCCGTGTCTGAACTGCACCAAACAACTGCTACAAGTTGGTTGTAAGCGCGTGGTTTATATCAACCAGTACCGAATGGATGACTATGCCCAGTACCTTTATCATGAAAAAGGCACCGAGTTAACCCATTTACCATTAGAGACTGTTCAGACAGCTCTTCAAGAGGCAGATTTGATTTAAAAATTAATAAAAATAAATGGTTTAGAAAGCTTTTTAAACCGTTTTTTGATATAATAAGAAGAATAAATTGAAAGAAGGAATTCAGAAAATGGGAAAACTTGAAGTCATTAATCATCCACTCATTCAGCATAAATTGTCAATCTTGCGTCGTACAGACACTTCTACAAAGGCCTTTCGCGAATTAGTAGATGAGATTGCAATGTTGATGGGATATGAAGTACTTCGTGATCTTCCACTTGAAGATGTGGAAATCGAAACACCAATCACAAAAACAGTTCAAAAACAATTGGCTGGTAAAAAATTGGCGATTGTCCCAATCTTGCGTGCAGGTATCGGGATGGTAGATGGGCTCTTGAGCTTGGTTCCAGCAGCAAAAGTTGGTCATATCGGTATGTACCGTGATGAAGAAACCCTTCAACCAGTTGAATACTTGGTGAAATTGCCTGAGGACATTGACCAACGTCAAATCTTTGTCGTCGATCCAATGTTGGCAACAGGTGGATCAGCAATCTTGGCCGTAGACTCGCTTAAAAAACGTGGCGCATCAAATATCAAGTTTGTCTGCCTAGTAGCTGCTCCAGAAGGAGTGAAAGCTCTTCAAGCAGCTCACCCAGATGTCGAAATCTTTACAGCAGCTCTGGACGAACACTTGAATGAACATGGCTATATTGTTCCAGGTCTCGGAGATGCTGGAGACCGCTTGTTCGGTACGAAATAAGACTCAGATAGAGTCTTAAAGATGAAATTGGAGGATGTTTCTAATTTCGCGAGGAGGTTGAATTTTTGATTCTGTCGATAGTATAGAGCAAAAATTTGACCTTTTTTGACCAAAAAGATATAATAGTTCTGTATTGAGTCGCATGACTAAGAAAATTCAACATTAAAAGGAGAAATGAATGATTCCTGTAGTTATTGAACAAACAAGCCGTGGAGAACGTTCCTATGACATTTACTCTCGTCTTCTGAAAGACCGCATCATCATGCTAACTGGGCCAGTCGAAGATAATATGGCCAACTCAGTTATTGCCCAGTTGCTCTTCTTGGATGCCCAAGACAGCACAAAAGATATTTACCTTTATGTCAACACACCTGGAGGTTCTGTTTCGGCTGGTTTGGCAATCGTTGATACCATGAACTTTATCAAGGCAGATGTCCAAACAATCGTTATGGGAATGGCTGCATCCATGGGGACTGTCATTGCATCAAGTGGCGCAAAAGGCAAACGTTTCATGCTTCCAAATGCGGAGTACATGATTCACCAACCAATGGGTGGTACAGGTGGTGGTACCCAACAAACCGATATGGCAATCGCTGCAGAACACTTGCTCAAAACTCGTAAGACTTTGGAGCAAATCCTTGCAGATAACTCAGGTAAATCAGTTGAGCAAATTCATGCAGATGCAGAACGTGATTACTGGATGAGTGCCCAAGAAACGCTCGAATATGGCTTCATTGATGAAATCATGGCTAACAATTCTTTGAGCTAAGCAACCTAGAAAGCAAACTCGACGGAGTTTGCTTTTTTTGATATAATTAGGAGAAGATTTCTTAGAAAGAGGATTCACCATGTTTGAAAAGGTCAATCGTTCAGGATTAATCATCTATCTTTACTATAATCGAGATGCAAAAAAACTTCAGGAATACGGTGATATCTGTTACCATTCCAAAAAACATCGTTACTTGCAGCTCTATGTTCCAACGGAGGAGCTAGATGACTTAGTTGAGAGATTAGGTAAGGAAAGATTTATCAAAAAAATTAGACGTTGTCACATTCAAGAGCTAGAAACTCCCTTTGTTGGCAATCTCTATCGCACTGAGGAAAACGTTATCATTTAAAAAAATGAGATAAATGTGTTGACAATTTTCTGATAATTCGGTATATTCTTAACATACTATTTTTGAAACAACTATAAGGAGATTAAAAATGAAGAAAAAATTTGCCCTATCTTTTGTGGCTCTTGCTAGCGTAGCTCTTCTCGCTGCCTGTGGAGAGGTCAAGTCAGGAGCGTCAAATACAACTGGTAACCCAGTAGACGAAAAGACTATCAAAATCGGTTTTAACTTTGAAGAAACGGGTGCTGTAGCTGCCTATGGTACTTCTGAACAAAAAGGTGCCCAACTTGCTGTTGATGAAATCAATGCTGCAGGTGGTATCGATGGAAAACAAATCGAAGTTGTGGATAAAGATAACAAATCTGAAACTGCTGAGGCTGCCTCTGTTACAACTAACCTAGTGACCCAATCAAAAGTTACAGCTATCGTAGGACCTGCGACATCTGGTGCAACTGCTGCAGCTGTAGCCAACGCTACTCAAGCAGGAGTGCCATTGATCTCGCCAAGTGCGACTCAAGATGGATTGACCAAAGGTCAAGAATATCTATTTATCGGAACTTTCCAAGATAGCTTCCAAGGGAAGATTATTTCAAACTATGTGACAAACAAATTGAACGCTAAGAAGGTTGTTCTTTATACGGACAATGCTAGTGACTATGCTAAAGGTATTGCTAAATCTTTCCGCGAAGCCTACAAGGGTGAGATTGTAGCAGATGAAACGTTTGTGGCAGGTGATACAGACTTCCAAGCAGCCCTTACTAAAATGAAAGGGAAAGAGTTTGACGCTATCGTTGTTCCAGGTTACTACACAGAAGCCGGTAAAATCGTAAACCAAGCGCGTGGTATGGGAATTGATAAACCAATCGTTGGTGGTGACGGCTTTAACGGTGAAGAATTTGTTCAACAAGCGACTGCTGAAAGAGCATCAAACATTTACTTCATCTCAGGATTCTCAACTACAGTTGATGTCTCTGCAAAAGCTAAAGCCTTCCTTGAAGCCTACCGTGCTAAATACAACGAAGAACCTTCAACATTCTCAGCTTTGGCCTATGACTCAGTTTACCTAGTAGCTAATGCTGCAAAAGGTGCTAAAAACTCAGGTGAAATCAAGGACAACCTTGCTAAAACCAAAGACTTTGATGGTGTGACTGGTCAAACGAGCTTTGATGCAGATCACAACACAGTGAAAACTGCTTACATGATGACCATGAATAATGGTAAAGTGGAAGCAGCAGAAGTTGTAAAACCATAACATTAGAATAGTAGTTGAAATAGGGAATGAGCCTTTGACTCACTCCCTGTTTCGGTGTTTATGAACTTGTGAAAATTGAGAAATTTTCTAAAAATAACAATAGAAAAGAGTGAATGCTATGCTCCAACAACTTGTGAATGGTTTAATTCTGGGTAGTGTTTATGCACTTTTGGCCCTGGGTTACACCATGGTTTATGGAATTATCAAACTTATCAACTTCGCCCACGGTGATATTTATATGATGGGAGCCTTTATTGGTTACTTTTTGATTAATTCTTTCCAAATGGATTTCTTTTTAGCTTTAATTATTTCAATGGCAGGGACCGCGCTACTTGGTGTTGTGATTGAGTTTCTTGCCTACCGTCCTTTACGACACTCCACACGTATTGCTGTATTGATTACTGCCATCGGAGTGTCTTTCCTACTGGAGTATGGGATGGTTTATCTAGTAGGTGCCAATACTCGCGCCTTTCCTCAGGCCATTCAAACAGTTCGCTATGATTTAGGACCAATCAGCTTGACAAACGTCCAGTTAATGATTTTAGCAGTTTCCTTACTCTTGATGATTTTATTGCAATTGATCGTCCAAAAAACAAAGATGGGGAAAGCGATGCGTGCTGTATCAGTTGATAGTGATGCGGCGCAATTGATGGGAATTAATGTAAATCGTACAATCAGCTTTACCTTTGCTTTGGGTTCAGCTCTTGCTGGTGCGGCAGGTGTCCTCATTGCCCTTTACTACAACTCTCTTGAACCTTTGATGGGTGTGACTCCAGGTTTGAAATCATTCGTTGCGGCCGTTCTTGGTGGTATCGGGATTATTCCTGGTGCAGCTCTAGGGGGATTTGTTATTGGCTTGTTGGAAACTTTTGCTACTGCCTTCGGTATGTCTGATTTCCGTGATGCCATCGTATATGGAATCTTGCTTTTAATTCTGATTATTCGTCCTGCAGGTATCCTTGGCAAGAATGTGAAAGAGAAGGTGTAAACAATGAAGACAAATCTTAAAGTAAATATTCTCTGGTCATTCCTTCTGTTAGCGGGTTATGGATTGATTAGTGTACTGGTTTCTGCTGGTGTTCTCAATCTATTCCATGTCCAAATTTTAGAACAAATTGGGATTAATATCATCCTTGCAGTAGGTTTGAACTTAATTGTTGGTTTTTCAGGACAATTCTCACTCGGTCATGCAGGTTTTATGGCGATTGGGGCTTATGCAGCAGCGATTATTGGCTCAAAATCACCAACCTATGGTGCCTTCTTTGGAGCAATGGTCTTGGGTGCCTTGATTTCTGGTGCAGTAGCTTTGCTTGTTGGGATTCCAACTCTACGCTTGAAGGGGGACTATCTGGCTGTTGCAACACTAGGTGTTTCAGAAATCATTCGTATCTTTATCATTAATGGTGGAAGTTTGACCAACGGTGCTGCTGGTATCTTAGGTATTCCAAACTTTACCAACTGGCAGATGGTTTATCTTTTTGTAATTATCACAACTATTGCAACCCTCAACTTCTTACGTAGTCCAATTGGACGCTCTACTTTATCTGTTCGTGAGGATGAGATTGCTGCAGAGTCCGTTGGGGTAAACACTACAAAAATCAAGATTATCGCTTTTGTCTTTGGTGCTATTACAGCAAGTATTGCTGGTTCACTTCAGGCTGGTTTTATCGGATCTGTTGTCCCAAAAGATTACACCTTTATTAATTCCATCAACGTGTTGATTATCGTTGTATTTGGTGGACTTGGATCTATTACTGGTACCATCGTTTCAGCGATTGTTTTAGGAATTTTAAATATGCTCCTCCAAGATGTAGCTAGTGTACGTATGATTATCTACGCTTTGGCTCTTGTATTGGTGATGATCTTCAGACCAGGTGGACTTCTTGGGACATGGGAATTGAGTCTATCACGTTTCTTTAAAAAATCTAAGAAGGAGGGACAAAACTAATGGCATTACTTGAAGTTAAACAGTTAACCAAACATTTTGGCGGTCTAACAGCTGTTGGAGATGTCACTCTTGAATTGAACGAGGGAGAATTGGTTGGTTTGATTGGACCAAACGGGGCTGGTAAAACAACTCTTTTCAATCTCTTGACGGGTGTTTATGAACCAAGTGAAGGTACGGTGACACTAGATGGTCACCTCCTAAATGGGAAAACTCCTTATAAGATTGCCTCACTTGGACTCAGTCGTACTTTCCAAAATATTCGTTTGTTCAAGGATCTGACAGTTTTGGAAAATGTTTTGATTGCATTTAGTAACCATCATAAACAACATGTCCTTGCGAGCTTTCTACGCTTGCCTGCTTTCTATAAGAATGAGGAAGAATTGAAAAGCAAAGCTTTGGGCTTGCTTAAGATTTTTGATTTGGATGGCGATGCAGATACACTTGCTAAAAATCTGGCCTATGGTCAACAACGTCGATTAGAAATCGTTCGTGCTCTGGCAACCGAACCCAAGATTCTCTTTTTGGATGAACCTGCAGCTGGGATGAATCCACAAGAAACAGCTGAATTGACAGAATTGATCCGTCGTATCAAAGACGAATTTAAAATTACGATCATGCTCATCGAACACGATATGAATTTGGTTATGGAAGTCACTGAGCGTATCTATGTTCTTGAATATGGTCGTTTGATTGCTCATGGGACTCCGGATGAGATCAAGAACAACAAACGCGTTATCGAAGCTTATCTAGGAGGTGAAGCCTAATGTCTATGTTAAAAGTTGAAAACCTCTCTGTGCATTACGGTATGATCCAAGCAGTTCGTGATGTAAGTTTTGAGGTTAATGAAGGTGAAGTTGTTTCCTTGATTGGTGCCAATGGTGCTGGTAAAACAACCATTCTCCGCACCCTTTCAGGTTTGGTTCGTCCAAGTGCTGGTAAAATTCAGTTTTTAGGAAAAGAAATTCAAAAGATGCCAGCGCAAAAAATTGTTGCAGGTGGCCTTTCACAAGTCCCTGAGGGACGCCATGTTTTCCCGGGTTTGACTGTTATGGAAAATCTAGAAATGGGAGCTTTCTTGAAGAAAAATCGTGAGGAAAATCAAGCTAACTTGAAAAAAGTCTTTTCACGTTTCCCTCGTCTGGAAGAACGTAAAAACCAAGATGCGGCGACCCTTTCAGGTGGTGAACAGCAGATGCTGGCTATGGGACGTGCTCTCATGTCTACGCCTAAGCTTCTTCTCTTGGACGAACCATCAATGGGACTTGCTCCTATCTTTATCCAAGAAATTTTTGATATCATTCAAGATATTCAGAAGCAAGGAACAACGGTTCTCCTAATTGAGCAGAACGCTAACAAGGCCCTTGCTATTTCTGACCGAGGTTATGTGCTTGAAACAGGTAAGATTGTCCTATCAGGAACAGGAAAAGAACTCGCAGCATCCGATGAAGTCAGAAAAGCATATCTAGGTGGCTAAAAAGGTCTGGGGGACCTTTTTAGTCGGCGGATAAGAATTGTGCAGCAAATTCTCCTTTAGTCTGGGAGACTAGTTTAGGTTGCAGATAGAGATTGCGTAGCAATCATCCGATCCAGTGGATTGTTTTAGTCGGCGGATAAGGATTGCGCAAGCAATCATCTAATCCGGTGGATTGTTTTAGTTGGCATATGAATTTGAAGAGCTCCAATTTGGGGCTCTTTTTTCGTTTGTTCCCTATTTTGATGGGCCTGATTTGAGCATCCGTTTTCTTAATATAGAATCTAACTTGACAAAAGCACGTGTTCATTATATAATTAAATAAACAAAAATATTGAACAAAGAGGCTGAAGATATGCTATCAGAAAAACAATTTAAACTTTTACGTTTTTTGTTGACTCACAAAGATGAAAACTTTACGCAGAGACAATTGGCTGAACAGCTAGACATCGCTTTGGGGACGGTAAATAATCTTCTCAGGGAATGTAAAGAAGAGAAGTGGATCAGTGAGGAAAATCACTTAACTGACTTAGGTGAGGAGGCTTTAGCTCCGTATCAGGTGAAGAATGCCATTATCATGGCTGCAGGTATGAGTAGCCGCTTTGCTCCTTTGTCTTATGAGCTACCTAAAGGATTGCTTCAAGTTAAAGGTGAGCGTTTGATTGAGAGAGAAATCAAGCAATTGCAAGAAGCTGGGATAGAGGACATTACAGTTATTGTAGGATATCTGCAAGAAAAAATGTTCTATCTTGCTGAGAAGTTTGGCGTTAAAATCGTTGTGAATAATGATTACTACAAGTACAACAACTGTTCTTCTCTCATGCTAGTCAGAGATCAACTTTCTAACACTTATATCTGCTCTTCGGATAATTATTTTGTAGAAAATCCGTTTGAACGATACATTTACAGAGGTTACTATTCGACTATATTTGCAGAAGGGGACACAGACGAATACTGCTCTAAGGAAGACTCCAATCACACGATTATCGATATTCAAATCGGTGGGACGAATACTTGGGCTATGGTAGGGCATGTTTATTTTGATCGTGCATTTAGTGAAAAATTCGTAGATATTTTAGAAACTGAATTTAAGCACGAACCATATCGCGAACAACTCTGGGAAGATTATTATAGTCGTCACGTCAAGGAGCTTCCTTTAGAAGCTCGGCATTATTCAGCAGATATTGTTAAGGAGTTTGATTCACTAGATGAGTTGCGTCAGTTTGATGAACACTATTTGGTGAATACTAATTCGGAAATCATTGATAACATCTGTAAGACATTAGGATGTATAGCTTCAGATATTGTCAATATTAAACCCCTAAAAGACGGTTTAACCAACACTTCGTTTTCATTTGACTGCTTAGGGAAGAAATATGTTTACCGTCATCCAGGTAGAGGAACGGAGAATTATATCGATCGTGCTAGTGAAGCGGCTTCCATGGAAATTGCTGCAAAATTGAAGATTGACCGTACTTTTGTCGCTATGAACAAGGATGAGGGCTGGAAAATTTCAGAATTTATCCCTAACGCCAAGCAACTAGATTATGATAATTGGGATGATGTAGCAAAAGCAATGGAACTCTTGAGACGCTTGCACCAATCTGGAGAAAAAACGGGACATTCCTTTGACCAATTTGAGGGAATTGATGATTTTAGACAAAAATTAAAGGCTAGCAATCGTTTTGAATTTGATGGGCTTGAAGAGTTGGATAAGAATGTCTCAGTTCTTGAGAAGTTTCTACAAGAAGATCAAGCGAAAAAGGTTCTCTGCCACGGAGATTCTTATAGCCCGAATTTCTTGTTGAATGAAGCTGGCGAAATGAGCTTGATTGATTGGGAATATTCTGGTATGGGAGATCCAGCAGGAGATTTAGGAACCTTTATCGGGTGTTCAAATTATACAGTAGAAGAAGCTGAAAAGGTACTTGAAATCTATCTACAAGAAGTTCCAGACAAGAAAACCAAACGTCACTATTTTGCCTATGTATCAGTGACTTCATATTATTGGTTTTTGTGGGCTCTGTTCCAAGAAAGCGTTGGAAAACCCGTAGGTGAATTTCTTTATATCTGGTATCGTTATACCAAGCAGTATGGAAAACTTGCATTAGATTTATATTTGGAGGAGAATTGAGATGAAGCCGACATCTGAAATTGAAGAATTAATAGCAAATGAAACGAAAAGAAGGCTAGAAGAAATGGAATCTCCAAACTATGTGTTTGCTCAGCCATTTCTAAAAAGTGATTTTACTATAGTCATCGTCTTAGTTTTAATTAACCTTATTCTGATTATTCTAGCCATGACAGGAGGTATTCAATAAAATGTCTAAGATGAATGACTTTATTCAACAGGAGACCATAACGGGAATTGTTCCCATGACCAATAAGGATCGTCAGTATTCTTTCTGGGATCTCTTTCTGTCAACAAGTGGTTTTGCCATTGCTACTTGGTGTTATACCCAAGGGGCTTATGTGGCTCAATATTTGACTTTTAATCAGATGTTGATTAATATTTTTAGTTTTAACATTATCTGGGTCTTTATTGAATGTCTCCCAATTCTGTTTGCGGTTAAATATGGAATTGATTTGTGGATTTGGTTGAGGGCTGTCCTCGGAAAAAAAGGAGTGGCCTTGCTATCAACCATTATTAGTTTGGCTAACTTTGGCTGGTACGCCGTTGCGGCCAATCTTTTTGCCAGTTCTATGATCCACTTGGGAAATAATTTTGGCCTTGGTTTAGACAAGGGAGTATGGGCGCCGATTTTGGGTACACTCTGTGTTCTTCTTGGAACGCTTATTGCTCTTGGAGGCCCAGAAGTGATTAAATGGACCAATCGATTCTTGGTAATTGCCTTGTTGATTGTCGGTCTCATTATCGTTGGAATCTGCTTTGTAGCCGTGCCTATCACTGACATTATGAACATTCAACCGGCTACCCAAGGAGATTTAACTCCATTAGAACGCTTCATGCTTTCTGGAGAAGGAAATGTAGCCTTTGCCTTCTCTTGGTCTACACAAGCACTGGTTTTACCACGTTTAGCAAAATCAGAACGCAGTGGTTATTGGGCTACAGCCTTATCATACGGAGTTGTGGCTCCATTCTTCGTTGCGACAGGTGGAGTCATGGCTCTAGCCATGTTTGTCAAAACAGGTGTTTATGAAAGTGATCCAACAACCATGCTGTCAACTCTAAGCACCCCAGCCTTTGCCCTCTTAAGTCTACTACTAGTAGCCTTTGCCAATATTGGAACTCAGGGGACAGGATCGTATGTGAATTGTATGATTGTTAAAAGCGGGATGCCAAAAGTAAGCTATAAACTAATGGTTTGGATTGCTATGGTATACGTGAGCCTACTTACAATCTGGGGAGGAGTGGAAGAGTACTTCGGTTCCTTCATCTCCCTAGCCGCCTATATTCAGGGGCCAATTATTGGTATGATCGTTGTTGACTACTTTATCTTAAGAAAACGAAAACTTGATTTGCGCTCAGCCTATTTCCTTGAAGGACATGACGCCTATGAGTTTACAAATGGCTTTAATCTGGTAGGATTGTCTTGCGTGTTTATTTCCTTATTGGTAGCGGTACTATTTGTTTATAACCCTGTAACAGCACAGATTCAAAGCCCAATCTTTTTAATCACAACGGGTAGTGGCTTTACTGCTATTTTTGGAGGTTTATTGTACTGGTTAGCTAGCTTAACTCCGTTAAAACGCTATATGATCAAGGATCGGGACTCTGTTACGATTTAAGGATAGAGGATTGATTAGAAACGTCCCCCTTACTAGAGAATTTAGAAAATCTTTATTGATACGGTAGAATAGGCTGAACAGGTATTTGAAATTTCTGTAGAAGAAATTCCAAACGTGAAAACGAAATACAGCTATCTAGCTCAGGCGTTTGGAACATCATACTATCACTCTTTTGTGAGGGTTATTTTAAGTAAATCTATTAGGAAAGTTTCTCTATATTTGGTACCACTATAGTGGTCAGTATGGTCAACTAAAATTAATTGTTAGTCGGAGGACTGACAAAATGAGAATTGGTATTGAACTTGAACAATTAGTTGTAGGTGAAACTAAAAAATGACTAGAAAAATGAAAGCCTTAATCTATGTGTATTTATCTCCCCTTTCTTAAAAGTTTATTTTACATAAGTAATTGATATGATTCTAGTCAATCATATTCTGATTATCCTAGCCATGACAGGAGGTATTCAATAAAATGTCCAAGATGAATGACTTCATTCAACAGGAGACGATAACGGGAATCGTTCCCATGACCAACAAGGATCGTCAGTATTCTTTCTGGGATCTCTTCTTATCGACAAGTGGTTTTGCCATCGCAACTTGGTGTTATACCCAAGGAGCCTATGTGGCTCAATATTTGACCTTTAATCAAATGTTGATTAATATTTTTAGTTTTAACATTATCTGGGTCTTTATTGAATGTCTCCCAATCTTGTTTGCGGTTAAATATGGAATTGATTTATGGATTTGGTTGAGAGCCGTTCTAGGTAGAAAAGGGGTGGCTGTTCTATCAACCGTGATTAGTCTGGCAAATTTTGGTTGGTACGCCGTTACCGCCAATCTTTTTGCCAGCTCCATGATTCATTTGGCAAATAATTTTGGGCTTGGTTTAGACAAGGGAGTATGGGCACCGATTCTAGGTACCCTCTGTGTTCTTCTTGGAACGCTGATTGCTCTTGGGGGGCCAGAGGTGATTAAAGGCACTAATCGCTTCCTGGTGGTTGCCTTGTTATTTGTTGGGCTAATCATCGTTGGAATCTGTTTTGTTGCGGTTCCGATTAGGGATATTATGAATGTCCAACCTGCTATCCAAGAAAATTTGACACCGATTGAACGTTTTATGATGTCAGGGGAAGGAAATGTGGCCGTAGCCTTTTCTTGGTCTACACAAGCATTTGTCTTACCACGCTTGGCAAAATCAGAACGCAGTGGCTATTGGGCTACAGCTTTATCGTATGGGGTTGTTGCGCCATTCTTCGCTGCGACAGGTGGAGTCATGGCTCTAGCTATGTTTGTCAAAACAGGTGTCTATGAAAGCGATCCGACAACCATGCTTTCAACTCTAAGCACACCAGCCTTTGCGCTTTTAAGTTTACTATTAGTAGCCTTTGCCAATATTGGAACCCAGGGTACAGGATCGTATGTGAACTGTATGATTGTAAAAAGCGGGATGCCCAAAGTAAGCTATAAACTAATGGTTTGGATTGCCATGATTTACGTGAGCCTACTCACCATCTGGGGAGGAGTGGATGAATACTTCGGTTCCTTCATCTCGCTGGCTGCCTATATTCAAGGACCCATTATCGGAATGATCGTTGTTGACTATTTTATCTTAAGAAAACGAAAACTCGATTTGCGTTCAGCCTATTTCCTTGAAGGACATGACGCCTATGAGTTTACAAATGGCTTTAATCTGGTAGGATTATCTTGTGTAATCATTTCTTTGTTAGTTGCGGTGCTATTTGTTTACAACCCTATAACAAAGCATATCCAGAGTCCTATGTTCCTGCTTACAACTGGTAGTGGCTTTACTGCGATCTTTGGTGGTCTATTGTACTGGCTAGCTAGCTTAACTCCCTTAAAACGCTATATGATTAAGGATAGAGATTCCGTTACTATTTAAGGATAGAGGGAACTTTGGTTCTCTCTTTTTTGTGATTGAATGTTACAAAATCTTGAAAAAGAGATGAAAGCGTTTGATAGTTTTTGTAAGAAAGTGTATAATTATAGTAGCAATAAAGAAGGAGAAGTCTCATGGCAGTTAAAGATTTTATGACCCGCAAGGTAGTTTATATCAGTCCAGATACGACTGTAGCACATGCAGCAGATTTGATGCGCGAGCAAGGCTTGCACCGTTTACCTGTTATCGAAAATGATCAATTGGTTGGTCTTGTAACAGAAGGAACTATTGCAGAGGCAAGTCCATCTAAAGCGACTAGTCTTTCTATCTATGAGATGAATTATCTTCTCAATAAGACCAAAGTCAAAGACGTTATGATTCGCGATGTTATCACAGTCTCAGGTTATGCAAGTCTAGAAGATGCGACCTATCTCATGTTAAAGAATAAGATCGGTATTCTTCCAGTTGTGGACAATCAACAGGTTTATGGTGTGATTACAGATCGTGATGTTTTTCAAGCCTTTCTAGAAATCGCTGGCTACGGCGAGGAAGGAATTCGTGTTCGGTTTATTACGGAAAATGAAGTCGGAGTTTTGGGCAAGATTGTGACCTTGATTGTAGAAGAAAATCTGAATATTTCACATACAGTCAATATTCCACGTAAGGATGGTAAGGTCGTGATTGAGGTTCAAATTGATGGGACGATTGATTTAACCTTCCTGAAGGAGAAATTTGAAGCGCAAGGTATCCAAGTAGAGGAGATTGCTCGAACCTCGGCTAAAAAGTTATAAAATGGAGGGTGAAAGCCCTCTTTTTTGCTTATAATTTGAAATAACAAGCAAAATATGGAAAGAAATGAGAGAATGTGGTATAATGAAACGATGTGAATAAAGGAGTATTTATGGACATTTCAGAAATTCGTCAAAAAATTGACGCAAATCGTGAAAAATTAGCTTCTTTCAGGGGGTCTCTTTGACCTCGAAGGACTAGAGGAAGAGATTGCCATCTTGGAAAACAAGATGACAGAACCTGATTTTTGGAACGATAATATCGCGGCCCAAAAAACGTCGCAAGAATTAAATGAATTAAAAAATACCTACAACACCTTCCGTAAAATGGAAGAGTTGCAGGATGAAGTTGAAATTTTATTGGACTTTTTAGCAGAAGACGAGTCAGTCCATGATGAACTGGTCGAACAGTTGACGGAACTGGATAAGATGATGACCAGCTACGAGATGACGCTTCTCTTGTCAGAACCTTATGACCACAATAATGCCATCTTGGAGATCCATCCAGGTTCTGGAGGTACTGAGGCTCAGGACTGGGGTGATATGTTGCTCCGTATGTACACTCGTTATGGAAATGCAAAAGGCTTTAAAGTTGAAGTCTTGGATTACCAAGCTGGTGATGAAGCGGGCATCAAGTCTGTGACCTTGTCTTTTGAAGGCCCAAATGCCTACGGCCTTCTCAAGTCAGAAATGGGTGTTCACCGTTTAGTCCGTATTTCACCATTTGACTCTGCCAAACGCCGCCATACTTCATTTACATCCGTTGAGGTTATGCCTGAGTTGGATGATACCATCGAAGTGGAGATTCGTGAAGATGATATCAAAATGGATACCTTCCGTTCAGGTGGTGCTGGTGGACAAAACGTCAATAAAGTTTCAACAGGTGTGCGTTTGACACACATTCCTACGGGGACAGTCGTTCAATCGACAGTTGATCGTACCCAGTATGGAAATAGAGATCGTGCTATGAAGATGTTGCAAGCTAAGCTCTATCAGATGGAGCAAGAAAAGAAAGCTGCGGAAGTCGATTCCCTCAAAGGTGAGAAAAAAGAAATCACTTGGGGAAGTCAGATTCGTTCTTATGTCTTCACACCTTATACCATGGTAAAAGATCACCGTACGAGCTTTGAAGTCGCTCAGGTAGATAAGGTTATGGATGGAGATCTTGATGGTTTCATCGACGCTTATCTCAAGTGGCGAATCAGCTAAGAAATAGAAAGGAACTCACATGTCAATCATTGAAATGCGAGATGTTGTCAAAAAATACGATAACGGAACGACTGCTCTTCGTGGAGTCTCTCTTAGTATTGAACCAGGAGAATTTGCCTATATCGTTGGGCCTTCTGGAGCAGGGAAGTCAACCTTTATTCGAGCTTTATATCGAGAAGTAAAGATTGAAAAAGGGAGCCTAACAGTTGCAGGCTTTAATCTAGTTAAAATAAAGAAGAAAGATATCCCTCTACTCCGTCGCAGTGTTGGGGTAGTCTTCCAAGATTACAAACTCTTGCCAAAAAAAACTGTTTATGAAAATATTGCTTACGCAATGGAAGTTATCGGAGAGAACCGCCGCAACATCAAAAAACGTGTTATGGAAGTATTGGACTTGGTCGGTTTGAAACATAAGGTTCGCTCTTTCCCTAATGAACTCTCAGGTGGAGAGCAGCAACGGATTGCGATTGCTCGTGCGATTGTGAACAATCCTAAGGTATTGATTGCCGATGAACCAACAGGAAACTTGGACCCAGATAATTCATGGGAAATTATGAATCTGTTGGAACGCATCAATCTCCAAGGTACTACTGTCTTGATGGCGACTCACAATAGCCAGATTGTAAATACCTTGCGCCACCGTGTCATTGCCATTGAAAATGGCCGTGTCGTTCGTGACGAAGCTAAAGGAGAATATGGATACGATGATTAGTAGATTTTTTCGCCATTTATTTGAATCACTCAAAAGTTTAAAACGAAATGGCTGGATGACAGTAGCAGCAGTGAGTTCGGTTATGATTACCTTGACTCTGGTTGCCCTGTTTGCATCTGTAATTTTTAATACAGCGAAACTGGCTACCGATATTGAAAACAACGTTCGAGTCATGGTTTACATTCGTAAGGATGTAGCGGATAACAGTGAAACGATTGAAAAAGAAGGTCAGACAGTTACCAATAATGACTACCACAAGGTTTATGATGCCTTAAAAGCTATGCAAGGTGTTAAAAATGTCACTTTTTCAAGCAAGGAAGAGCAGTATCAAAAATTGACCGAAACGATGGGGGATGACTGGAAGGTCTTTGAAGGGGATGCCAATCCTCTCTATGATGCCTATATCGTTGATACCAATACTCCGAGTGATGTTCCTAAAGTAGCAGAAGAGGCCAAGAAAATTGAAGGGGTATCTGAGGTTCAAGACGGTGGTGCCAACACTCAACGACTTTTCGAATTGGCTTCCTTTATCCGTGTTTGGGGATTGGTTATTGCGGGGCTTTTGATTTTCATTGCGGTTTTCTTGATTTCCAATACTATCCGTATTACCATTATTTCTCGGAGCCGTGAAATTCAAATTATGCGTCTAGTAGGAGCTAAAAATGGCTACATTAGAGGACCATTTTTGCTTGAAGGTGCCTTTATCGGTTTATTTGGTGCAGCTATTCCTTCAGTCCTTGTATTCTTTGTTTACAATATGGTTTATCAATCTGTCAATAAATCTTTGGTGGGGCAAAACTTGTCAATGATTACACCAGATGTGTTTATCCCTCTGATGACAGTCCTATTATTTATAATCGGAATTTTCATTGGTTCAATTGGTTCAGGAATTTCGATGCGTCGATTCTTGAAGATTTAAGAAAATAGGAGTTTATAAAAGAGAAGTTTTAGGAGCTTCTCTTTTTTCTTTTAGCACTTGTATAAAAATTTAAGAAAAACGGAAATTTTTTTTATAAAAGCCTTTACAAAAAAAAATAAAGTGGTATAATTAAATCATAAACAAGTGCAAACGTTTTCGTAAAACGTTTGCCTAAATAAAATAAAGGAGATTTGAATGATGAAAGCTACATTCAAAAATGTCTTGTCTTTCGAATTTTGGCAAAAATTCGGTAAGGCTCTAATGGTGGTTATCGCCGTTATGCCAGCGGCTGGATTGATGATCTCAATCGGTAAATCAATCGTGATGATCGACCCAAATCTTGCTCCTCTAGTGATTACAGGTGGAATCCTTGAGCAAATTGGTTGGGGAGTTATCGGTAACCTTCATATTTTGTTTGCCCTAGCTATTGGGGGAAGCTGGGCTAAAGAACGTGCAGGTGGTGCTTTTGCAGCAGGACTTGCCTTTATCTTGATTAACCGTATCACAGGTACTATCTTCGGTGTTACAGGTGATATGCTGAAAAACCCTGAGGCTATGGTCACTACTCTCTTTGGTGGCTCAATCAAGGTTGCTGACTACTTTATCAGCGTTCTTGAGGCTCCAGCGCTTAACATGGGGGTTTTCGTAGGGATTATCTCTGGTTTTGTTGGGGCAACAGCTTATAACAAATACTACAACTACCGTAAACTTCCAGACGCACTTTCATTCTTTAATGGTAAACGTTTTGTACCATTTGTCGTTATTCTTCGTTCAACAATTGCAGCGATTGCACTTGCTGCTTTCTGGCCAGTAGTTCAAACAGGTATCAATAGCTTTGGTATTTGGATTGCCAACTCACAAGAAACTGCACCAATTCTCGCACCATTCTTGTATGGTACCTTGGAACGTTTGCTCTTGCCATTTGGTCTTCACCACATGCTCACTATCCCAATGAACTATACAGCTCTTGGTGGAACATACGAAATCCTTACTGGTGCAGCTAAAGGAACTCAAGTATTTGGTCAAGACCCACTTTGGCTTGCTTGGGTGACAGACCTTGTTAACCTTAAAGGTTCAAATGCTGACCAATACCAACACCTTCTTACAACTATCACTCCAGCTCGTTTCAAAGTTGGACAAATGATCGGTTCATTCGGTATCTTGATGGGTGTGATTGTGGCTATCTACCGTAATGTTGATGCTGATAAGAAACACCAATACAAAGGTATGATGATTGCGACAGCCCTTGCAACATTCTTGACAGGGGTTACTGAACCTATCGAGTATATGTTTATGTTTATCGCAACACCTCTTTACCTAGTGTATGCTCTTGTTCAAGGTGCTGCCTTTGCTATGGCGGATATTGTTCACCTTCGTATGCACTCATTCGGTTCAATTGAATTCTTGACTCGTACTCCGCTAGCTATCAACGCTGGTCTTGGTATGGATATTATTAACTTTATCTGGGTAACTGTCCTCTTTGCTGTGATCATGTACTTCATCGCGAACTTCATGATTAAGAAATTCAACTACGCAACTCCAGGACGTAACGGAAACTATGAAACTGCTGAAGGAGCATCAGAAGATGCAGCTTCAGGTGAAACAAAAGTTGCCGCTGCTTCTCAAGCTGTAAATATCATTAACCTTCTTGGTGGTCGTGCAAACATCGTAGATGTAGATGCATGTATGACTCGTCTTCGTGTAACTGTTAAGGATGCAGATCGCGTTGGTACTGAGGAAGAATGGAAAGCAGAAGGAGCTATGGGACTTGTCATGAAAGGACAAGGTGTCCAAGCTATCTATGGACCAAAAGCTGACGTGTTGAAATCTGATATCCAAGATATCCTTGACTCAGGTGAAGTAATTCCTGAAACTCTTCCAAGTCAAATGACAGAAGCTCAACAAAATACTGTACATTTTAAAGGTGTAACTGAGGAAGTCTACTCAGTAGCTGACGGTCAAGTCATTGCCTTGGAACAAGTGAAAGACCCAGTTTTTGCTCAAAAAATGATGGGTGATGGTTTTGCAGTAGAACCAGCCAATGGAAATATCGTATCTCCAGTTTCTGGTACTGTATCAAGTATCTTCCCAACAAAACACGCTCTTGGTCTTGTGACTGAAGCAGGTCTTGAAGTACTTGTTCACATCGGTTTGGATACTGTAAGCCTTGAAGGTAAACCATTCACAGTTCACGTTTCTGAAGGACAAAAGGTTGCTGCTGGTGATCTTCTTGTCACAGCTGACCTGGATGCTATCCGTGCAGCAGGTCGTGAAACTTCAACAGTGGTTGTCTTCACAAATGGAGATGTTCTCAAATCTGTTAAATTAGAACAAACTGGTTCTCTTGCAGCTAAAACAGCAGTTGCTAAAGTAGAATTGTAATATACTTGAGGTTGGAAGCTGTTTTCCAACCTCTTGTTTTAGGAGAAAAGCATGAAATTTCTAACACTCAATACCCACAGTTGGATGGAGAAGGAAGCAGAGGAAAAATTCCAGCTCTTACTCCAGGATATTCTTGAAAAAGACTATGATTTGATTTGTTTCCAAGAAATCAATCAAGAAATTACTTCTCCAGAAGTGGAGGTTGATGATCTCTATCAAGCTTTACCAGCGGCAGAGCTTATTCATCAAGATCACTATGTGAGACTTTTAGTTGAAAAATTGTCTGAGAAAGGGAAGAATTACTACTGGACTTGGGCTTACAATCACATCGGCTATGACCGCTACCATGAAGGTGTAGCAATCTTATCTAAAACGCCTATTAAGGCGCGTGAAATTTTAGTGTCAGATGTAGATGATCCAACGGACTACCATACTCGCCGTGTCGCCTTGGCAGAGACAGAAGTTGAAGGAAGGGAGCTGGCTCTTGCAAGCGTCCATCTCTCTTGGTGGGATAAAGGTTTCCAAGAAGAATGGGCTCGATTTGAGGCTGTGCTGAAAGGTTTGAACAAACCTCTGATTTTGGCAGGTGATTTCAATAATCCAGCTGGTCAGGAAGGTTACCAAGCGATTTTAGCTAGTCCACTGGATTTGCAAGATGCTTTTGAAGTTGCTAAGGAGAGAAGCGGTAGCTATACCGTTCCACCAGAAATTGATGGTTGGAAAGGCAATACTGAACCACTACGAATCGACTACGTCTTTACGACCAAAGAGTTAGAAGTAGAGAGTTTACAAGTAGTTTTTGATGGTCAGAATAGTCCGCAAGTCAGTGACCACTATGGTTTGAACGCGGTATTAAATTGGAAATAAAAGCAAAAAATGAAAGGGAGCGATTCCTTTCATTTTTTTACAAAAATCCCTATAATTACTATTTTGGAGAAGGAGTTTTTTTGTATATTTGTATATTATGAGGAAATATCCACAAATAAGTTTTTAAAAATTTACGGTCAAAAAAAATCGCTAATATTAACTATTTATGATAGAATGAAATTATGAAATAAAAGGAGGACTGGAATGTTTTTTCAGGATAGAAAGATAAAATATTCAATCCGCAAATTGTCAGTTGCTACTGTGTCCCTTGCGATTGGATTTTTGTTTGCGCCTGCGGCGCTTGGAGTCGCTCAAGTAGCTCAAGCTGATGAGCTTGCAACTACTGAACAAGTGGAGAATAAAGCAGAGAGTCAGGTCTCGGTGGGCTCTTCTACAATAGAGCAAGCAGAGCCTCAGAAAGAAAACCAAGTTACTTTGAAATCTTCTGAATCTGCGGTAGCAGAGACAAGTGAAGCGATAGCATCTACAGGCTTTAGAAATGCCCAACCAGCTACAGGCACAAGCCAGCCAGCTGCAATCACTGCTCAACCAGCGTCAGCAAATGCAAGTCTAAACAAGAGCGCTTTGGAGAACTACCTCAAAGAGTTGCGTAGCAAGGACTTTTCAAGTAAGACAGACGATAGTCTAGAAATCTTGAATGGCGTAATGACAGCTGCTGATGGCGTGCTTCAAACTGCAACAAAGCAAGAAGAAATTGATAAAGTTTATCGCAATCTAGTGACTTTTGTTAATTCTGGTCTTCGTGATAAAAATCCGAAGTTCATCCCAGATCAGGATAAAACTCCTCGCTCGGCACTTTATGAGTTTGAAAGTGCTACACCAGGAAAAACAACTCCGCTTACTCTGAACTACTTGAAGCCAGAAGACACAAAAATCTACAAAAAGGGCGATAAAGTAAAGGCCATCCAGCCAACTGAAACAACTTATGTAGAGTATGATGGAAGTGGTAGATGGACCTTTAAGGGCTATGACCATGATAGTCAGGTGATTGACAAAGATGATGTTTTCTTCACAGGTAAGTGGGAATATACACCAACACCATACAAGGCTACCTATAGATCGGTTAATGGATCACCTGGAAAAACTTTGCCATCTTATGTTGCAAATTGGAGCCCAGAAGATAAAAGAAGATTTGCTGAGGGTGAAGTAGTAAAAGCACAAGAATTTCACTATGTTTTTTATACTTCAGAAGAATATCCTAACCGAAAAGGCTATTGGGCTTTGACTGGCTTTGATGCTCCAAGTAAAGTGGCAAACAATGGCGATGTAGAGTTCGTAGGAACTTGGAAATACTTTGAGGATGTCACTGTATCCTACAAGCCTATGAACCAGCACGATTTTGAGAATTTTTATCATTTACCAAGTAGTCCTAAGACCTCACGTGACGAATATAAATTACCTCTTCCTAAGGAGATAAAAGATCTAGAAAGTAAGCTATATGATTACAAGCTTTCTCTCAATCAGTTTGATAAACGTGATGAGCATTTACCTAAAGATATACGGGATACGGTAGCAGCCTTGCTTCGCTACGATGAAGTTCAAGGTGTCTACAAACCCTTTTATGATGCGGAAAATGAAGGAAATTGGACCTTTGAGGAAGATGTAGTAGATTTAACCTTCAGTCGTGAACTAGAGCGGGCGGCTACATATGGGGAAATACCAAAAGTTACAATACCATTGATGTTTAAATTTACACCAGTTCCTCGGAAACCGACTTATGAGTTTGTCAGTGGAACGGCTGGCAAAGAACTACCTGCTGAGATTAATAATCTGAAGCCTGTTTATATGGATGAGTGGGCGTATGCAGATAGAAAGAAATACCCGAAAGGCAAGGATATAGTTCAGTCTGTTAGACCAATTCAAGAAACCTATGAAGATAAGGACAAGAAGGGGACTTGGCACTTTAAAGGCTACGATTTTACTAAAAAACCAGTGAGCGACTGGGAGCACGATGGATGGAATCTCAAGTTCACAGGTACTTGGACATTTGAAGAGAAAAAGTACCCAGAAAACTATGAGTATGTCAGCAAAGACCCTAGCCTAGCTCTACCAGATGGACTCAGAACCTTCCCGCCAATCAGCACAGAGACATATGTTGATGGTGCTACTGTTCAGGCAAAAAAACCTGAGAAGACGACTTACATGGACTTTGAGAATAAAGGTACTTGGAAATTTGAAGGCTATGACAAGGATAAAAAGGTAGTCAATAAAGCTGGCGTCCTCTTTACAGGTAGCTGGTCCTTCACACCACACAGAGATAAGACAGTTTCCTTTGACTTTGTGAGTGATACTCCAGGGAAGACCATTCCTGATGATTTGAAGGCCCAAATCCCTGCTCCTATCACGACTTCTCCATCAGATTATTCTGCCAATGTCTTTAATGAAATTCAATATCTCAGTTCATACGTCGATAATGAAAATGATGGTACATGGGTTGCTCAGCAGATTCCTCAGCGAGAGGAGGAAGTTGAGAAACCAGCTGACGATGAGGATTCTACCTACACGGTTCATTGGAAATTTTTACCGACCAAGCATAGTGTTTACTATGACTTCTATACAGATTCAAAAGATGATTCTGGTCAAACGATCTATCCGCCATCAACTTTGTATAATCTAATCACTTACGAAAGAGAATTTGTCAAGGGTGAAAAAGCTCGCGTTAAAATGCCATCTAAAACAAGATTTGAGGATCCTGATGGCAGAGGAACTTGGGTCTTTGATGACTACTATGAAGATGATAATACGACTATTTCTCCACGTGTGAAAACAGTCGAGGCAGGAGACGTTATCTTTAGAGGGAAATGGATTTTGGTTCCTACCAATCAGTCTGATACGATCTACAGAGTGGAGTATAAATTTACTAACTCGACTCCTGCTTATCCTCTTCCAAATAAGATTCGCGACATGCTTCCAGCTGGCACTGATTTCGTTGCACGAGCTGACGATTACAAAGATGCAAGCAAACTTGACACCACCACAGTAACTGTTCCGACAGGTACATGGACCTTCCATGGTTTTGATGCGGATAAATACGGAAAAGCTATTGCAGGTACGAAAGTGAAGACCATCACAGGATCTTGGAGCTTTACGCCAAATGGTATAGACTATCAGTTCCAATCAACTAATCCTGCTTTTGCACTACCAGATCATATCACCAAGTTGACCCCGAAAAATTCTTATGATTACAAGTTATATCCTAAGGAAATTCTGGCTGAACAACCAAGTGAAACGACTTATGTTGATACAGCAAATAAAGTGACTTGGACATTTGCAGGATACGATAAAGAAAAAATCGTTGTAGCAGAAGGCAGACAGACTTTCCTTGGAAGCTGGGTGCCTACTCCAAATCCAGAATATGTATTCAAATCATCTAAAGCAGGTGTTCCATTACCACAAAGTATTTTGGGAATGCTTCCAAATGATGAGGCTTCTTATAAGGTTGGAGACACCATTGTAGCCAAACAACCTGCTAAAGAATCAGTAGAAGAAGCAGAAAAAGATTATGTCTGGACCTTCAAAGGTTATGATCAGAAGAATGCGACCTATAATGGCAAGCGCGTGACATTTACAGGTATCTGGGAAGTGACGCCTAGACCACATCATGTAAGCTATACTTTTGTAAGTGTTACGGCTGGTGTTGATTTGCCTGAATTTATCCAGAAGAAAGCACCAAAAGACAGCTCAAGCTATTACAACATGCAAAAAGTTGTACCAGAAGAGTTGACTAAAACGACTTACAAAGATGATATGAACGATGGTACCTGGACTTTCGTTGGTTACGATGCCAAAAGTAAGATTGTGAAAAAAGCTGATTTGACTTTCACAGGTAAGTGGAAGTTTGAAGCTAACAAGTACCAAACTACTTATCGCTTCGAGAGTGAGACAGCAGGTCAAGCTCTTCCAGCAGCCATCGCAGCCTTGACTCCAAGCGACAGTGCAAGATATGTGAATGGTGCCTCTGTTTCCGCTCAACAACCATCCCAAACCACTTACACCGACGCAGTGAACGATGGCACGTGGACCTTCAAGGGCTACGACGCAGCTAGCGCCGTTGTCAACAAGTCCGATGTAGAGTTTGTAGGAAAATGGGCTTTTGAAGCTAACAAGTACCAAGCAACATACCGCTTCGAGAGCGCAACATCAGGAAAAGCTCTTCCAGCAGCCATCGCAGCCTTGACTCCAAGTGACAGTGCAACTTATGTGAATGGTGCCTCTGTTTCCGCTCAGCAACCATCTCAAACCACATACACCGACGCAGTGAACGACGGCACATGGACCTTCAAGGGTTATGACGCAGCTAGCGCTGTAGTCAATAAGTCCGATGTAGAGTTTGTAGGGAAATGGGCCTTTGAAGCCAACAAGTACCAAGCAACATACCGCTTCGAGAGTGAGACAGCAGGTAAGGCTCTACCAGCAGCCATCGCAGCCTTGACTCCAAGTGACAGTGCAACTTATGTGAATGGTGCCTCTGTTTCCGCTCAACAACCATCCCAAACCACTTACACAGATAGTGTGAACGATGGCACATGGACCTTCAAGGGTTATGACGCAGCCAATGCAGTCGTGAACAAGTCCAATGTAGAGTTTGTAGGGAAATGGGCTTTTGAAGCTAACAAGTACCAAGCAACATACCGCTTCGAGAGCGCAACATCAGGAAAAGCTCTTCCAGCAGCCATCGCAGCCTTGACTCCAAGTGACAGTGCAACTTATGTGAATGGAGACTCTGCTTCCGCTCAACAACCATCCCAAACCACTTACACAGATAGTGTGAACGATGGCACATGGACCTTCAAGGGTTATGACGCAGCCAATGCAGTCGTGAACAAGTCCAATGTAGAGTTTGTAGGGAAATGGGCTTTTGAAGCTAACAAGTACCAAGCAACATACCGCTTCGAGAGCGCAACATCAGGAAAAGCTCTTCCAGCAG
>CAJNCX010000009.1:0-51349 GCA_905221365.1 bacterium | reverse complement strand
AAAAAGCCACCTGATTGGGTGGCCTCTTTAGGGAGATTATTATGAAAAAGAAAGGATTAGGATTTCATTAAATAAAGTTAGGAGGTCTTTATCTAATGACTATATGATACACGAGGAGACTTAAAATTCCCTTAACTTTTTTCTGATTTATCATTTTTTTAGAAAAATTTTTTCCAAATGAAATTTCCTTTCTCAAGTCACAAAAAAGCCACCTGATTGGGTGACTTCTTTAGGAGATTATGATGAAAAAGAAAAGTTTGGGATTTCATTAAATAAAGGGTACTCAATGAAAATCGAAATCAGACTAGGCAGATAGACGCAAGCATAACTATAGTTAGCTAAGTCGACTCTAACGAAGGTTGATGAGATTTTCGAAGAGTATTAGGAGGTCTTTATTTAATGACTATATAATACACGAGGAGACTTAAACTTTACTTAAGAAAAATAATTATTTTTATTTTTTTCGATCGCCCCAAATCATTCCTGTGCAATCATAAGTAGATAAGGTTTCAAAACCCAGAGAACGATAGAATCCCAAGGTTTTTTCTGTCTGTTCGGTCACCAGTTGGACTTGATAGGCATCTTTGTAATCACCTAAAGCCTCTTTCATCAAGGTACTGCCAATCCCTTGGCGCTGATAGCTAGGCAAAACGATCAAATCCTGGACAAAAACCGATGAAAAACCATCTCCGACCAAACGGACCAAGCCCACCACGGCACCGCCATCAAGTGCCAAGTAAATTGCTAATGAGTGAGACAAGGACTTCTCCAGCATCTGAGGTTGATGTGTATAATTTGTCCATCCAACTGCCTGATAGAGATGCAAAACATCCTCTAGCTTGACGATTTCTTGCCTTCTAATAGTAATCATCTCAATACCTCTTAGAATTCTCTCAAACTCTTGTGCTGCCGTCCATCTTTATCAAAATTTTCAGGAGCCAGCCATGCTTCCAAACGAGCTTTGACTTGAGGCCAATCCTTATCAATCATAGACAACCAATCCGTATCCCTCGTACGCCCCTTATAAACGACTGCCTGGCGGAAGGTTCCTTCATAGACAAAGCCCAAACGCTCCGCAGCTCGTCTTGATGGGAGATTTAGAGAATCACATTTCCACTCATAGCGACGATAGTTAAGCTCCTCAAAAACATAGCGAGCTAGGAGATATTGAGCCTCTGTCCCTATACGTGTTCCCCTGAGTTCTGGAGAAAAAGTGACAGCTCCCACTTCTATTACTCGGTTATTCTGGTCAATGCGCATGAGAGAAAAAGTTCCCAAGGCCTTACCAGTTGCCTTGTCTATAATCGCATAGTAAAAACGGTCCTTACGAGCTAACATCTGATTTAAGACGGTAACCAGTTCCTCCATATCTGCCACTGGTTCCTGAAAGAGGTAGGTCCACATCTCCCGAGGTGTATCGGGACCATAAACAGCTAATAAATCCTCTGCATGCTTTCCCACTGAAAGAGCCTCTATCCGAGCATAACGCCCTTCTAAGAAATCAATGGAAGGCAATTCACCTGATGTAAAACCTTCCATTGACTCACCAATCATCTGACCATATTCGTTTACTGGCATTATTTTCTCCTTGATTCACTTTTCAAACTTTACAGTTGCACATAGTATATCATACTTTCATGAAAAAATTCAAAAAATCCTCCAGATTCTACTCTGAAGGATTCCTATCTTATTTCACAACGATATTCACCAACTTATTCGGTACCGCAATCACTTTCACGATTTCCTTACCGTCGACCTCTGCTTTGACTTTTTCATCAGCCAGAGCGATTTCTTGCAATTCTTCGCGTGATAGGTCTTTCGCAACCATGAGTTTGGCACGGACTTTACCTTTGATTTGAACGACGATTTCGATTTCGTCTTCAATCAATTTGCTTTCGTCCCATGCTGGCCAAGCCACGTAAGAGATGGACTCACCTGTTGCTGCAACAGTTTGCCAGAGTTCTTCTGCCAAGTGAGGTGCAAATGGGGCAATCAATTGGATAAAGCCTTTGGCGTAGTCCACATAGAGTTTGTCTTCCTTGTTAGCAGCGTTGACAAAGACCATAAGTTGGGCAATGGCTGTGTTGAACTTCATGGATTCAATTTGCTCAGTGACAGATTTAACGGTTTCGTTATAAACCTTGTCAAGAGCGCCATTGTTTTCCGCAACAATTTCTTTACTTGTAATCAAACGGTAAACACGGTCAAGGAACTTACGGCTTCCTTCCAGACCTTCTTCTGACCAAGCAATCGAAGCGTCAAGCGGTCCCATGAACATTTCATAGACACGAAGGGTATCGGCACCGTATTGTTCCACCACATCGTCTGGGTTGACAACGTTCTTGAGCGATTTAGACATCTTAGCTGGCGCTTGCTCCAACTCTTCCCCTGTTTCCACATGGAAGAAAGATCCGTCACGTTTTTCAACCTTGTCAGTCGCCACAAGAGCCCCACGGTGGTCACGGTAGCTTGTTCCCAAAATCATTCCTTGGTTGAAAAGTTTTTGGAATGGTTCCTTAGTCGGAACAACACCGAGGTCATAGAGAAATTTGTGCCAGAAACGAGCATAGAGCAAGTGAAGCACCGCATGCTCTGCACCACCCACGTAGATATCTACTGGCAACCATTGTTTGAGAAGGTCCTCATCAGCCAATTTCTCAGTATTGTGTGGGTCAATATAGCGGAGGTAGTACCAGCTTGAACCAGCCCACTGTGGCATAGTGTTTGTTTCGCGACGACCTTTAACACCATCTTCACGCGTCACTTCAAGCCAGTCTGTCAAGTTTGCCAATGGGCTTTCCCCAGTCCCTGAAGGGCGAATGTCCTTGGTTACAGGCAGAACAAGTGGCAATTCACTTTCAGGAACAGTCGTTGAAGTCCCATCTTCCCAATGAATGATTGGAATTGGCTCACCCCAGTAACGTTGACGGCTAAAGAGCCAGTCGCGGAGACGATAGGTAACCTTCTCTTGTCCACAACCTTTCTCTTCCAACCAAGCCACAATCTTAGCAATAGCGTCTTCTTTGTTAAGGCCATCTAGGAAGTCTGAATTAACGTGAAGTCCATCTTCAGTATAGGCAGCTTCCGATACATTTCCACCTTCAAGCACTTCTACGATTGGTAGGGCAAACTGTTTAGCAAATTCCCAGTCACGTTGGTCATGGGCAGGTACGGCCATAACAGCACCTGTTCCATAGCTAGCAAGAACATAGTCGGCAATCCAGATTGGAATTTCCTTGCCGTTTACAGGGTTAATAGCATAAGCACCTGTCCAAACACCAGTTTTTTCCTTGGCAAGGTCAGTACGAGCCAAGTCTGACTTGAGGCTAGCTTGGTGTTTGTAGTCTGCAACTGCATCAGCTTGCTCTGGACTTGTGATAGCGTCAACCAAGTCATGCTCAGGAGCCAAGACTGTGAAGGTCGCACCGAAAAGAGTATCAGGACGAGTCGTAAAGACGGTGAATTCCTTGTCAGTTCCCTTAACTTTAAAAGTTACATTGGCACCAGTTGATTTCCCAATCCAGTTGCGTTGCATGTCCTTGATAGACTCTGGCCAATCCAACTCATCCAAGTCATTAAGCAAGCGCTCCGCATAGGCAGTGATTTTGAGCATCCATTGGCGCATTGGTTTGCGGACAACGGGATAGCCACCACGCTCAGAAGTTCCATCAGGAAGCACTTCTTCATTGGCAATGGCCGTTCCCAATTCTTCTACCCAGTTTACTGGTACTTCCGCTTCATAGGCCAAACCTTTTTCGTAGAGCTTAGTGAAGATCCACTGAGTCCACTTGTAATAGTTTGGATCTGTTGTGTTGACTTCACGATCCCAGTCGTAAGAGAATCCAAGCGCATTGATTTGACGTTTGAAGTTGGCAATATTTTCCGCCGTAAATTCTGCTGGGTCATTCCCCGTATCCATAGCGTATTGCTCTGCAGGCAAACCAAAAGCATCCCAGCCCATTGGGTGAAGAACATTGTAGCCTTGCGCACGTTTGTAACGGCTGAGGATATCAGTTGCTGTATAACCTTCTGGGTGTCCTACGTGCAATCCAGCTCCTGAAGGATATGGGAACATGTCTAGAGCATAGAACTTCGGTTTTGAGGCATCTGTTCCTGTCTTAAAAGTATGATGTTTCGCCCAGTAGCCTTGCCACTTAGGCTCGATTTCCTTATGATTGTAAAAACTCATGCTATTTCTCCAATTTTATGATGTTACTATTATACCATTTTTGGGGGAATTTGAAAGTCGAGAAAGAATCTTTTCCCTCCATTATCAAGAAAGATTGGCTCTGAAAACACTCTTGCTAAACTGAATAAAAATAGCTCCTATGCGGAGCTATCTTGATCAATGCTTATTTTCTTCCATCTTCTCACGTCCCAGTTCCCGATAACGACGGTCACCGACGACATCGACTGTAAACTGGCCGTTCTCGTATTCTAGGATGGTCACACTACCATTATCCAAGCCATGTGGGTGCATGCCATTGATGAGGTAAACCATCGTACCAATGGTCATCCCGTGACTCACAACGAGAGCATTGCCCCCTCCGTGTTCTTCCATTTCTTTGGCAATCGTTTCAAAACCTTCTCTGATACGACCACTGAGTTTTTTCCAACCTTCTGCCCAACCAGCAGTATCAACTTCTACCAAGCCTTCTGCTAGCTCCACATAGGACAACTGATGAACATGTTCTACATTGAAAATTCTTGGAATCAAGCCCATAAAGAGATCCCCATCATAGGCCCCATCAAAACTACCAAAGCACCACTCACGGATTCGTTTATCCATACGGTAAGGGATTTTCCCCTGCAGGCCAAGTTCTTCCAGAATGATTCCCATGGTCTGAATAGTGCGACCTGAATCACTAGAATAAGCGCGGTCAAATTGTAAACCAGACTCTCTCAAGCCAATTCCTAGTTCATGGATTCCCAACTCACCTTCTGCAGTCAGAGGTGTATCACTCCATCCTTGAGCACGTCCAATGGTGTTAAACATCGTTTTCCCATGACGAACCAAATACAATCTTACTTTAGACATTTTCTATCCTCCATTTTCTTCTATTATATCATGGATCAAAGAAATATTCGGCTTTCAACAGTAAAGCCCGCTCTCGTAATTTTCCCACAAGAAAAGCTACCCTAACGGTAGCTTCCTAGGAGATTATTATGAAAAAGTTTAGGATTCTAATTAAATAAAGTTAGGAGATCTTTATTTAATGATTATAGTATACACAGTCATCCTTAAACCCAACTTAAATCTTCTCTCTTTTTTATTAATTTTTAAAACTATGGATTGGAGCTGGGATTTGCCCACCGCGAGAGATGAAATCAACAGACGAAGCCCCGTTAACCTTCATCACTGGAGCTGTCCCTAGCAAACCACCAAACTCAATCATATCGCCTTCTTTGCCCTTTGGAATGATACGGACGGCCGTTGTTTTCATGTTAATAACACCAATTGCCGCCTCATCCGCAATCATAGCTGCTATGGTTTCAGCAGGCGTATCTTCCGGAATGGCAATCATATCCAGCCCAACAGAACAGATAGCCGTCATGGCTTCTAGTTTTTCTAAATTCAGAGAGCCATTTTGCACCGCAGCAATCATACCTTCATCTTCAGAAACAGGGATAAAAGCACCTGACAAACCACCTACCTGGTTACAAGCCATCACTCCGCCCTTTTTAACTTGGTCATTCAAAAGAGCAAGGGCAGCCGTCGTCCCATGCGTACCAACTGTTTCTAGTCCCATTTCCTCAAGGACACGAGCCACAGAATCACCAACCGCAGGGGTAGGCGCCAAGCTTAGGTCGACAATTCCAAAATCAACACCCAGCCTCTCGCTGGCCATCTGACCAACCAATTGACCGATACGAGTTATCTTGAATGCCGTTTTCTTGACTGTTTCCGCTACTACATCAAAGCTCTGTCCACGAACTTTTTCCAAAGCACGCTTGACAACTCCAGGACCAGAAACTCCGACATTAATAATAACATCTGCTTCGCCAACACCGTGGAAAGCCCCTGCCATAAAAGGATTGTCCTCAACAGCATTAGCAAATACGACCAACTTGGCCGCACCCATATCTGATAGCGCAGCTGTTTCCTTGATGATACGTCCCATATCAGCGACCGCAGTCATGTTAATACCTGACTTAGTTGAGCCAATGTTAACAGACGAACAAACCTTGTCTGTCTCAGCTAGAGCGCGTGGGATAGAATTGATGAGGATTTCATCTCCTTTTTGGTAGCCTTTTTGTACCAAGGCCGAAAAACCACCGATAAAGTCAACACCAATCTCCTTGGCAGCCTTGTCAAGTGCCTTTGCCAAAACAACATAGTCTGTCGCATCAGTCGCTGCACCAATCAATGAAATCGGAGTCACCGATACCCGTTTATTAACAATAGGAATCCCAAGTTCTGCAGCAATTTCATCTCCCACAGCCACCAGATTTGTAGCTTTAGTTGTGATTTTTTGGTAAATCTTTTCAGCAGCACGTTCAATGTCTGGATCAATACAGTCCAAAAGGGAAATCCCCATGGTAATGGTTCTGATATCAAAGTTCTGCTCCTCAATCATGGCAATGGTTTCCGTAACTTGTCTAATATCCATGATAACCTCCTAGATATTGTACATAGCATCAAAAATCGCTGCACTTTGAATATTGATTTTAACATTCAAGGCCTGACCGAAAGTTTCAAACTCATTTCGCAGAGTTGTAAAATCCTGCTTTTCATCACTAGAAACGACCGCCATCATGGTAAAATATTCATCCAATACTGTCTGAGAGATATCGTCAATATTCAAACCCAACTCTGCAATCTTCGTAGACACGCCTGCAACAATCCCAGCCTTGTCCTTGCCAACCACTGTAATAATAGCCTTCATTCTTATACCCCATTTCTACGATTTTTAGAAAACCTGAACGTTTTTGATTTTCTTTTCCCCTAGTATAGCATATTTCCATAGAAAATACTAAAAAACGCCTGCTTACGAAGTTGTTCTTAAGAAAAAAACAATTTCGTAAACAAGCGTCTACCCTATCAAATGATGATGAGTGTTCCCGCTAGGACCGAAGTCCCAGCGGTAGACCAGAGCTAGACTAAGAGCACAAGACTCCATCATCATAACACTCAACAAAATTGATGATTTTATACTAATTCGATGATCGCCATTGGCGCAGCATCACCACGACGTGGTTCAGTTTTAAGGATACGAGTGTATCCACCGTTACGTTCAGCATAACGAGGTGCGATTTCTGAGAACAATTTTTGAAGTGCTGTAGTAGAAGTGTACTTATCAGTTGCTTCATCATAGTTTTCAGATGCGATTTCATTACGTACGAAAGCAGCTGCTTGACGACGTGCATGCAAATCACCACGTTTACCTAGAGTAATCATTTTTTCAACAGTTTTACGGATTTCTTTAGCACGAGCTTCAGTTGTCACGATTGATTCGTTGATCAAAAGGTCAGTTGTCAAATCGCGAAGCATTGCTTTACGTTGTGAGCTAGTGCGTCCTAGTTTACGGTAAGCCATGTATTCCTCCTTTATTTATCTTTTAATCCAAGACCCAAGTCAATGAGTTTGAGTTTCACTTCTTCCAAACTCTTGCGTCCAAGATTTCGTACTTTCATCATCTCTGCTTCAGATTTTTCTGTCAAATCATGCACAGTGTTGATACCGGCACGTTTCAAACAGTTGTATGAACGCACAGACAAGTCCAGTTCCTCAATCGTACGATCCAAAATACGATCGTCAGATTCAGTATCAGCTTCTTTCATCACTTCTGCAGATTTAGCAATCTCTGTAAGATTTGTAAACAAATCAAGATGTTCTGTCAAGATACGTGCTGAAAGCCCTAAAGCATCTTCTGGAATAATTGTTCCATTTGTCAAGATTTCAAGGGTTAATTTGTCAAAACCATCGTTGCTACCTACACGAGCAGGTTCAACTTGATAGTTGACTTTTGTAACTGGTGTATAAATAGAATCTACAGCAAGTGTTCCAACTGGCGCATTATCTTTCTTGTTTTCATCAGCAGGTACATATCCACGACCACTGTTAACAGTCATTGTCGCCTTTAGAGAAGAACCTTCACCGATTGTAAAGAGATAATGATCTGGATTTACAATCTCAATATCACTGTCAGTCAAAATATCTCCAGCTGTAATTTCAGCAGGACCTTCAACGTCAAGCTCAATGATTTTTTCGTCTTCAACGTATGATTTCACTGCAATCCCTTTAATGTTCAGAATGATTTGCATCACGTCTTCACGAACACCTGGAACTGTGTCGAACTCATGCAAGACACCTTCAATGTTGATAGATGTCACTGCTGCTCCTGGTAGAGAAGCTAGTAGTACACGACGAAGAGAGTTACCAAGAGTTGTACCGTAGCCACGTTCAAGTGGTTCGATTACAAACTTGCCATAATCTTTATTTTCATCAATTTTTGTTATATTTGGTTTTTCAAACTCGATCATTTAGTTACTCCCTCTTAAACGAAAAGCAGTGTAATGCAATGATTATACACGGCGACGTTTTGGAGGACGAGCACCATTGTGTGGCACTGGAGTCACATCACGAATTGCTGTTACTTCAAGACCAGCGGCAGCAAGCGCACGAATAGCTGACTCACGACCAGAACCTGGACCTTTTACAGTAACTTCAACTGATTTAAGACCGTGTTCTTGTGCAGATTTAGCAGCAGCTTCAGAAGCCATTTGAGCAGCGAATGGTGTAGATTTACGAGAACCTTTGAAACCAAGAGCACCTGCTGATGACCAAGCAATTGCATTACCATGCACATCAGTAATCATAACAATAGTGTTATTAAATGTAGCGTGAATATGAGCAATACCAGATTCGATATTCTTTTTCACACGACGTTTACGTGTTGGTTTAGCCAAGACTTTTACCTCCTATATTATTTTTTCTTACCAGCAATCGCAACAGCTTTACCTTTACGAGTGCGAGCGTTGTTTTTAGTGTTTTGTCCACGGACAGGAAGTCCACGACGGTGACGAATACCACGGTATGAACCGATTTCCATCAAACGTTTGATGTTCAAGTTTACTTCACGACGAAGGTCACCTTCAACTTTGATTGCATCCACTTCACGACGGATAGCATCTTCTTGATCTGATGTAAGGTCACGTACACGAACATCTTCTGAGATTCCAGCAGCAGCCAAAATTTTCTTAGATGTTGCAAGTCCGATACCATAAACGTAAGTCAATGAGATTACTACGCGTTTGTCATTTGGAATGTCAACTCCAGCAATACGAGCCATGTTTTCTCCTTTCTATCTTATCCTTGACGTTGTTTGTGTTTTGGATTTGCTGGGCAAATTACCATAACACGACCATTACGACGAATTACTTTACAGTATTCGCAAATTGGTTTGACCGATGGTCTTACTTTCATTTCTTATCCCTCCAAGTTTTTCGATTATTTAAAGCGGTAAGTGATACGTCCACGTGTCAAGTCATATGGACTCATCTCGACAGTAACACGATCTCCCGCTAAAATACGAATATAGTTTTTACGAATTTTACCAGAAACTGTTGCTAAAATCTGATGTCCATTTTCAAGTTCAACCGTAAACATTGCGTTAGGCATTGTATCGACTACTTTGCCTTCAACTTCAATCACATCGTCTTTTGCCACGCAAAAGCACCTCCATAAATTTCGATTTGATGCCTCTAGACACAGAGACAACAATTATAAGTCAGACTATTTCAGTATAACATTTGTAGCGATTTTTTGCAAGTGTGAAAAACGCTTTATTTCAAATTTGTCAATACTTTTTCGATGTCTTTGAACACATCATTGATATCTTGATTTCCTTCGATATCGTGGACCAAACCTTTGGCACGGTAGTGAGCAATGATTGGTTCACCTTGTGCGATATTGACATCCAAACGACGCTTAACAGTCTCAGGTTTGTCATCTTCACGTTGGTAGTAATCTTCTTCTTTGTAGTCAACTGGTGGGTTGAAAACTTTGTGGAAGGTTTCACCTGTTTGGCGGTGAATGATACGGCCACTCAGACGTTCCAAGAGACAGTCTGGATTCACTTCGATATTGATCACACCTTCCAATTCAATACCAAGTTCAGCCAATGTTTTGTCCAAGGCATAAGCTTGTTCAATCGTACGTGGGTAACCATCTAACAAGAAACCTGTTTCTTTGATATCGTCCTGAGAAAGACGTTCTTTAACAATACCATTTGTAACTTCATCTGGAACCAACTCACCTTTGTCGATGTATGACTTTGCAAGTACACCCATTTCAGTTTGATTTGCCATAGCAGCACGGAACATATCTCCAGTTGAAATGTGTGCCACGTGGAATTGTTCCACAATTTTAGCTGCTTGCGTTCCCTTACCTGCTCCAGGTAAGCCCATAATCAAAAGATTCATGATCTGATCTCCTTATTTTGTATTTAAATAGAAGCAAAAAGCTAGTTTCAACTCCTATTTAAAAACAAAATAGAAGAGGGGAGACGAAAGTCTCTCTTATAGATAGACCTTCATACTCCACTCTCTAAGCAAAAGTAGTCTTGCTTTTATTCTGTTTTGTCCATGAAACCAACATACTTACGTTTCAATAGGTAACCTTCTAGCTGTTTGATTCCTTCGATACCTGTCGAAATAATGATCAAAAGACTAGTTCCCCCAAAAGCAACCGCTTCTGAGAGCCCAAAGACATCTTTTGCTACAATCGGCAAGATTGAAATAACACCAAGGAAAAGGGAACCGACGGTTGCAAGGCGACGAAGAAGTTTTGACATAAACTCTTCCGTTCCTTTACCTGGACGGACACCATGGATATAGGCTCCGCTCTTTTGCAAGTTTTCTGCTGCTTTCTCTGGATTGATCTGTACAAATGTATAGAAGAATGTAAAGAGAATAATCAGCAGTGCATACATGGCAACACCTGTTGGAGATGTTGTAGATAACATTTCCTGTGCTGTACGTACCCAAGCCCAATCATGACCTGTAGCGCTGACAAACTGAAGAATAGCCGCAGGTGCTGCTGTAATGGAACTTGCAAAGATAACTGGGATAACACCAGCAGGATTGACCTTCAAAGGAAGGTAAGAACTGGATGGAGCACCTTGAGCAACTTTTGTATATTGGATTGGAATTTTATATTCTGCCTGTTGTACATATGTTGTAAAGTAAACAATCAACAAGACAGCGATAATGAGAATAACGACAAATATAATAGATGACGTCAACCGATCACTTGGAATATTGACAAAATAGTCCACGTAGATGCCATGAATCATCTCTGGAATTGAAGCCACAATCCCAGCAAAGATAATCATAGACACCCCGTTACCATATCCCTTATCAGTGATTTGCTCCCCGAGCCAAGTAACAATCATAGTACCTGCAGTCAGGATAATACCAATCGTAACAAAGACTTGAGGGGTTAGATCTGTCGTTAATAATTTTGCACCAGATAGAGTATTAAAACCAGCAGTGATTCCGATTGATTGCACAAACGCAAGTACAAGCGCAATATAACGAGTAGCCTGGTTTATCTTTCTCCGTCCTACTTCCCCCTGCTTGCCCCACTCTACAAACTTTGGAACAATATCCATTTGCAGCAATTGAACAACGATGGAAGCTGTGATATACGGACTCACACCGAGTGCAAAAACCGAGAAGTTCTTCATGGCATTCCCTGAAACTAAACTAAGCATGTTTAAGAAGGATAATCCACTCAAAGCTTCCAGACTTTTTGCATTCACACCTGGTACAGTAATACTAGTCCCGATACGGAAGACAAGTATGATAAAAATCGTAAAGAGAATTTTTGATCGTACTTTCTTAACCTTGAGGGCCTCTTTTAATAATTTAAAAAACATAGGTCACCTCTCTAGATGACTTCTACTGAACCACCTTTAGCAGTGATAGCTTCTTCAGCTGTTTTTGAGAATTTAGCTGCTTTCACAGTCAACTTCTTAGTCAACTCACCGTTACCAAGAATTTTAACGCCTGATTTTTCAGCCTTTACAATTCCTGCTTCGATAAGAACAACTGGAGTAACTTCAGTACCATCTTCAAAAACGTTCAATTGATCAAGATTTACAATTGCGTATTCTTTAGCGTTGATGTTAGTGAATCCACGTTTTGGAAGACGACGGAACAATGGAGTTTGTCCACCTTCAAAACCAAGGCGAACTCCGCCACCGCTACGAGCTTTTTGACCTTTTTGACCGCGACCAGATGTTTTACCGTTACCTGATGAAGTACCACGACCAACACGGTTACGTACTTTACGAGAACCTTCTGCAGGTTTCAATTCATGAAGTTTCATTATTTTTTCTCCTCTTTTGTAAAATGCTAGCGCCGATAAGAGAGAAAAGGTTGTCTCCCTTATCAACTCGCCTATACATTCGTCATCTTAGATGACTATATCTAGTTTTAGGGGATGAGTATTGCCACATCCCCTAAAAATCCATTAGTTTACTTCTTCAACTGTTACCAAGTGAGATACTGCTGTGATCATACCACGGATAGCAGCGTTGTCTTCTTTGATAACAGAGCTGTTCAATTTGCCAAGTCCAAGTGCTACAACAGTTTTACGTTGTGATGGAATGCGTCCGATTGGAGACTTAGTCAAAGTAATTTTAATTTGAGCCATTTTATCCCCTTTCTTATGCCAAATCAGAAACTGAAATACCACGAAGGGCAGCAACTTCTTCAGCGCGTTTCAATTGTTTCAAACCTTCAACAGTTGCGCGAACAATGTTGATTGGAGTGTTAGAACCAAGTGATTTAGATGTAATATCTGCCACACCTGCCAATTCCACAACGGCACGAACTGCACCACCAGCGGCAACTCCAGAACCTTCTACAGCAGGTTTCAACAATACTTTAGCTCCACCGAATTCTGAAAGAACTTCGTGTGGGATTGTTGTTCCAACCATAGGAACTTCAATCAAGTTTTTCTTAGCATCTTCTACTGCTTTACGGATTGCTTCTGGAACTTCTTGAGCTTTACCAGTACCAAATCCTACGCGACCGTTGTGGTCACCAACAACAACAAGAGCTGCGAAACGAAGACGACGTCCACCTTTAACAACTTTTGTAACACGGTTGACAGCAACTACGCGTTCTTCTAATTCAACTGCATTGTCTTTAAATGCCATTTTCTAGTGTCCTCCTATTAGAATTTCAATCCGTTTTCACGAGCTGCATCAGCCAAAGCTTTCACACGTCCGTGATATAGATATCCACCGCGGTCGAACACCACTTCTGAAATACCTTTAGCGTTTGCACGTTCTGCAACGAGTTTACCGACAGCAACGGCTTGTTCAGTTTTAGTTCCTTTTGAAACTTCTTTGTCAAGAGTTGAAGCACTTGCGAGCGTTACACCCGCTACGTCATCAATCACTTGAGCGTAGATGCCTGTATTAGAACGGAATACGTTCAAACGTGGGCGATCAGCAGTTCCAGAGAGTTTTCCGCGAACGCGACGGTGGCGTTTTTGGCGGAGTTTGTTTTTATCTGGTTTAGAAATCACAGTTTTCACCTCTTTAGTTTTAAATCGTGTGCTATGCACAAAGTTGGAAAATAGGTCGGTGGTTGAAGATCAACCACTCAACATTATTTACCTGTTTTACCTTCTTTAAGACGAACATATTCGCCAACGTAACGGATACCTTTACCTTTATATGGTTCTGGTGAACGAAGGCTACGTACGTAAGCAGCTGTTTGACCAACTACTTCTTTTGAAATTCCGCTGACAACGATTGTTGTTGGGTTTGGAAGTTCAAAAGTAATTCCTTCTGGAGCTTCAACTTCGTCTGGATGAGATTTACCAACAGCCAAGACAAGTTTGTTTCCTTGAAGTTGTGCACGGTAACCAACCCCACGCATTTCAAGTTCTTTCTTGAATCCTTCTGATACACCAACAACCATGTTGTTCAAAAGGGCACGAGTAGTTCCGTGGATTGTTTTCATTTCTTTTGAATCGTTTGGACGGTGAAGAGTTACTTCAGTACCTTCCACACGGATTTCAATATCTTTTGAGAACTCACGAGTAAGTTCTCCTTTAGGTCCTTTTACAGTTACTACGTTGTCATTGTTAGTGAGTTCAACACCAGCAGGCAACACGATAACTTTATTACCAATACGTGACATGTTTATTTTCTCCTGTTAGATTGTCAGGCCAGAATGGCCAGTTTTCACGGGGTTAAATCGATTTCTCGATTTAAAGGAACATTTAGGTTTCAATTTCAAAGTGAATCTAGGCATCGTCTCGCAGGCATAACTTTGGGTTAGGCAAGAGATGATAACGAAGAGTCACAAAGAAATTGGGAGCTAAATATTACCAAACGTAAGCGATAACTTCCCCACCAACATTCTTTTGGCGCGCTTCTTTATCAGTAAGCAAACCTTCAGAAGTTGAAAGGATAGCAATTCCAAGTCCGTTAAGAACTTTTGGAAGATCTTCACGTTTTTTGTAGACACGAAGTCCTGGTTTAGAAACACGTTTCAAGTTAGTGATAACTTTTTCACCGTTTGGTCCGTATTTAAGGAATACACGGATGATGCCTTGTTTGTCATCTTCGATGATTTCTACGTTCTTAACAAAACCTTCGCGTTTAAGGATTTCAGCAATCCCTTTTTTGATGTTTGATGCAGGTACTTCAAGTACTTCGTGTTTAGCTTGGTTAGCGTTACGAATACGAGTTAGGAAGTCTGCGATTGGGTCAGTCATAACCATTTTATTTTTCTCCTCTTACTAGTAGTTTGCAAGTCGCACTTGCTAGTTAATACATGATACAAAGAGCGTAACAGCAAGAGCAAAATAGGCAATTTGATGCAGGAGCGATGCTCCAATGCAAATTGGTCTTTTTTGCCAAAGCTGTAGCTCGTGTTCAAATTGGCAAGCCCAACTGAACTCGGGCTAAACTCTGTGTGAAAAAGATAAACTTTCCTAGAAACTTCAGTTTCTTCGTCAAGTTTCCTATTTTCACTTGGAGTTTTGACGCCCTTGATATCTTAAATTACCAAGATGCTTTTGTTACACCAGGAATTTGTCCTTTGTAAGCTAATTCACGGAAGCAAACACGGCAAAGTTTAAATTTGCGGTAAACTGAATGTGGACGACCACATTTTTCACAACGAGTATAAGCTTGAGTAGAGAACTTCGCTGGACGTTTGTTCTTAGCAATCATTGATTTTTTAGCCATTAGATTTACCTCCTATATTATTTTGCAAAAGGCATTCCAAGGCCTGTAAGCAATGCACGTGACTCTTCGTCAGTGTTAGCAGTTGTCACGATAACGATGTCAAGACCGCGAGTTTTGTCAACGTCATCAAAGTTGATTTCTGGGAAAATCAATTGTTCTTTCACACCAAGTGTGTAGTTTCCGCGTCCATCAAATGATTTTGTTGGGACACCGTGGAAGTCACGCACACGTGGAAGTGAAACTGAAACCAATTTGTCCAAGAATTCGTACATACGTTCACCACGAAGGGTAACTTTTGCACCGATCGCTACACCTTCACGAAGACGGAAGCCGGCGATTGATTTTTTAGCTTTAGTGATAAGTGGTTTTTGACCTGAGATAAGTGCCAATTCTTCAGCAGCTTTTTCAAGGCTTTTAGCATTTGATACAGCTTCACCAACACCCATGTTCAAAACGATCTTATCTACTTTAGGCACAGCCATCACTGATGAGTAGTTAAATTGTTCTGTCAAAGCAGGAACTACTTCATTAAGATATTTTTCTTTTAAACGATTTGCCATTATACTTCTCCTTTCCTTCGTGATTAATCAAGCACTTCGCCTGATTTTTTGTTGTAGCGAACTTTTTTACCGTCTACAAATTTGTAACCAACACGACCAGCTACACCATTTTTATCCAATACTTGAACATTTGATACGTGGATTGCTGCTTCTTTCTCGATGATACCACCTTGAGGAAGCTCGTTAGTTGGACGTTGGTGTTTCTTAACGATGTTAACACCTTCAACGATAACTTTGTTTACTTTTGGAAGGGCAGTAAGGACAACAGCTTCTGTTCCCTTATCTTTACCAGCGATTACGCGAACTTTGTCGCCTTTTTTTACAAACATTAGGTTTCTCCTTGATTTTTCTTACGCCCACAAGGGCACCCTAGCTTGAAGCTAGGGGACTAGTTTGTTTCTAAAAATTAAAGTACTTCTGGAGCAAGTGACACAATCTTCATGAAGCCACCTTCACGCAATTCACGTGCAACTGGGCCAAAGATACGTGTTCCGCGAGGAGTTTTGTCTTCACGGATGATAACTGCTGCGTTTTCGTCAAATTTGATGTATGAACCATCAGCACGACGAGCACCTGATTTAGTACGAACGATAACAGCTTTTACAACGTCACCTTTTTTAACCGCACCACCAGGAGTAGCTTGTTTTACAGATGCCACAATGACATCACCGATGTTCGCAAATTTACGTTTAGAACCACCAAGAACTTTGATAGTCAAGATTTCGCGTGCACCGCTGTTGTCTGCGACTTTCAAACGAGTTTCTGTTTGAATCATTTCAGTTTTCTCCTTTCAGGCTTGATTAGATGATGACCGCTTCTTCAACAACTTCTACAAGACGGAAACGTTTTGTAGCTGAAAGCGGACGAGTTTCCATGATACGTACGATATCGCCTTCTTTGGCAACATTGTTTTCATCATGTGCTTTGTATTTTTTAGAGTAGTTAATACGTTTACCATAGACTGGGTGGTTACGTTTTGTTTCAACTACAACTGTGATTGTCTTGTCCATTTTGTCAGATACAACACGTCCAACAAGAACTTTACGATTATTGCGTTCCATTGAAATTTCTCCTTCCCTAGTCTATTATTTCGCTTCAGATTGAACTGTTTTGATACGAGCGATTTGTTTTTTAACTTCTTTCAAGCGAGCTGTTTGTTCCAATTGACCAGTAGCAGCTTGGAAACGAAGTTCAAACAATTCTTTTTTCAATTCGTTTTCGCGCTTCGCGAGTTCTTCTTGAGAAAGACCACGAAGTTCTTTAACAAATTCTTTTACTTCATTAAGTTTCATGCCTTCTCCTTATTCTGCTTCACGTTTTACGAATTTACATTTAACTGGCAATTTGTGGCTAGCAAGACGAAGCGCTTCGCGAGCGATCTCTTCAGATACACCAGCAACTTCAAACATCACTTTACCACGTTTAACTGGTGCTACCCAACCTTCAGGTGCCCCTTTACCAGATCCCATACGCACACCGATAGCTTTAGCAGTGTATGATTTGTGTGGGAAGATTTTAATCCAAACTTTACCACCACGTTTCATGTAACGAGTCATGGCGATACGAGCAGCTTCGATTTGGCGGTTAGTGATCCAGTGGCTAGTTGTAGCTTGAAGACCGTATTCACCGAAAGCTACTTCTTTTCCACCTTTTGCTTCACCGCGCATTTTTCCACGGAATTCACGACGGTGTTTAACACGTTTAGGTACTAACATTGGTTATTTACCTCCTTTAGTGTTTTTACGAGCTGGAAGAACTTCACCACGGTAGATCCATACTTTAACACCAAGTTTACCGTATGTAGTATCTGCTTCTTCCCAAGCGTAATCGATATCTGCACGAAGTGTGTGAAGTGGAACAGTTCCTTCAGAGTATCCTTCAGCACGGGCGATATCTGCACCGTTCAAACGACCTGATACTTGAGTTTTGATTCCTTTAGCTCCAGCACGCATTGCACGTTGGATTGCTTGTTTTTGTGCACGACGGAAAGCAACACGTTGCTCCAATTGACGAGCAATTCCTTCACCTACAAGATGAGCATCCAAATCAGGTTGTTTGATTTCGATGATGTTGATGTGTACTTGTTTTCCAGTCAATTTGTTAAGTTTTGCACGGAGTGCATCAACGTTAGCACCACCTTTACCGATAACCATACCTGGTTTAGCAGTGTGAAGTGAAACGTTAACTTTGTTTACTGCGCGTTCGATTTCGATAGTTGAAACTGCTGCGTCAGCAAGTTCTTTTTGAACGAATTTACGGATTGCAAGATCTTCATGAAGGTAATCCGCGTATTCTTTTTCAGCATACCATTTGGCATCCCAATCACGGATGATGCCGACACGCATACCAATTGGATGTACTTTTTGACCCACGATTTTACCTCCTTATTTTTCTGCAACAGCCACAGTGATGTGAGCTGTACGTTTGTTGATTGGTGAAGCTGAACCTTTCGCACGTGGACGGAAACGTTTCATAGTTGGTCCTTCGTTTGCGAATGCTTCAGATACTACCAAGTTAGCTTTATCCAAACCAAAGTTGTTTTCAGCGTTAGCTACAGCTGAGTTCAAAACTTTCAAGATGATTTCAGCAGCTTTGTTTGGAGTGAATGTCAAGATTGCAATAGCATCGGCTACGCTTTTACCACGGATGTTGTCAAGAACAAGACGTGATTTACGAGGTGAAACACGTACTGTACGAGCCATTGCTTTAGCTGAAGTAATTTCTGCCATTTATGTTCTCCTTATTTTCTACGTGTTTTCTTGTCGTCTGCAGCGTGACCTTTGTAAGTACGAGTTGGTGCAAATTCACCAAGTTTGTGACCTACCATGTCTTCTTGGATGTAAACAGGTACGTGTTTACGTCCGTCATAAACTGCGATAGTATAACCAATGAAACTTGGGAAGATCGTTGAACGACGTGACCAAGTTTTGATAACTTTTTTCTTTTCGTCGTTTGCTTGAGCTTCAACTTTTTTCATCAAATGCTCATCGACGAAAGGTCCTTTTTTAAGACTGCGTCCCATTTTTATATTTTCTCCTTTAAATGTTGTACCACAGCGGCTTGCGCTCACATGGAGCGCTACCGAGCTGGCGGATTTTCTAGTTGCTTAGGCGACTAGTTTACTATTATTTCTCGTTGCGACGACGAACAATAAGTTTGTCAGATTTCGCTTTCTTGTTACGAGTTTTAAGACCAAGAGCAGGTTTGCCCCATGGAGTAGATGGTGCTTTACGACCAACTGGTGCTTTACCTTCACCACCACCGTGTGGGTGATCGTTAGGGTTCATTACAGAACCACGAACTGTTGGGCGGATACCTTTCCAACGGCTACGTCCTGCTTTACCAAGGTTCACAAGTCCATGTTGTTCGTTTCCGACAACACCAACTGTAGCACGACAAGTTCCAAGAATCATACGAACTTCGCCAGATTGAAGACGAACAAGAACGTATTTACCTTCTTGACCCAATACTTGAGCAGAAGCACCAGCAGCACGTACCAATTCTCCACCACGACCTGGTTTCAACTCGATGTTGTGGATCAAAGTACCAACTGGGATGTTAGCAAGTGGAAGAGCGTTTCCGACTTTGATATCTGCTTCAGGACCTGAAACGATACGTTGACCAACTTCAAGACCTTTTGGAGCGATAATGTATGCTTTCACACCGTCAGTGTAGTGTACAAGAGCGATGTTTGCAGAACGGTTTGGATCGTACTCGATTGTTTTAACAACTGCTTCAACGTTGTCTTTGTTACGCTTGAAGTCAACCAAACGGTAGAAACGTTTGTGTCCACCACCTTGGTGACGAACAGTGATACGACCGTTGTTGTTACGACCAGCCTTGTTCTTCAAAGCAACAAGCAATGATTTTTCAGGAGTGCTTGTTGTGATTTCAGCGAAATCCAAAGAAGTCATATTACGGCGACCGTTTGTTGTTGGTTTATAAACACGAATTCCCACGATATTTCCTCCTTAGATTATTCAGCTTCAGCAGCAAACAACTCGATTGCTTTTGAATCAGCTGTAAGTGTGATGATAGCTTTTTTAGTTTTGTTAGTAAAACCAGTGTAACGTCCAACACGTTTTGCTTTTGGTTTTACGTTGATTGTGTTAACGTTGGCAACTTTAACACCTTCGAAAGCAGCTTCAACAGCTTGCTTGATCAAAAGTTTGTGTGCACGAGTGTCAACTTCAAATACATATTTTCCTGCTTCAAGTTGAGCCATTGAGCTTTCAGTGATGACAGGTTTTTTGATAACATCATACAAATTCATTATGCAAGAACCTCCTCGATTTTAGAGATAGCTGCTTGTGTGACAAGAAGTTTGTCGCTATTTGCGATGTCAAGAACACTTGCAGTTGTAGCAGTTGCAACTTTCACATTTGGAAGGTTACGAGCTGAAAGAGCTGCGAATTCATTTCCTTCTTCAAGGATAACAAGAACTTTTGAATCGATGCTCAATGCTGCAAGAACTTTTGCAAATTCAGCAGTTTTTGGAGCTGTAAATGAAAGAGCGTCTACAGCTACGAATTTGTTTTCAGCAACTTTTTCAGAGTAAACTGATTTAAGAGCTAGGCGACGAACTTTTTGTGGAAGTTTGTAGCCGTATGAACGTGGAGTTGGTCCGAAGACAACACCACCACCACGCCATTGTGGTGAGCGGATAGAACCTTGACGAGCACGTCCAGTTCCTTTTTGACGCCATGGTTTGCGTCCACCACCTGATACTGCAGAGCGGTTTTTAACAGCGTGTGTTCCTTGACGAAGGCTTGCGCGTTGGCTGATGATCACATCAAACACAACTGATTCATTTGGTTCAATACCAAATACTGCATCGTTAAGAACAACTTGGCCAGCTTCTTTACCAGTTTGGTCAAATAATGTTACGTTTGCCATTGTGACTGATTTCCCCTTTCTTTATTATTTACCAGCTTTAACTGCTGATTTGATAGTGATAAGAGATTTCTTAGCACCTGGTACGTTACCTTTGATAAGGATAACGTTCTTTTCTGGAACAACTTGTACAACTTCAAGGTTTTGAATTGTTACGCGGTCGCCACCCATACGTCCTGCAAGGTTTTTACCTTTGAATACGCGGTTAGGTGCAACAGGTCCCATAGAACCTGGACGACGGTGGTAACGAGAACCGTGAGCCATTGGTCCACGTGATTGTCCGTGGCGTTTGATAACACCTTGGAAACCTTTACCTTTAGAAGTACCAGTTACGTCAACAACGTCTCCAGCTGCGAATGTTTCAACTGTGATTTCAGCACCAACTTCCAAGCCTTCAACGTTTTTGAATTCACGAATGAAGCGCTTAGGAGCCGTGTTAGCTTTCGCTACATGTCCTTTAGCAGGTTTGTTGCTCAATACTTCGCGTTTGTCATCGAAACCAACTTGGATAGCGTTGTATCCGTCTGTTTCAACAGTTTTAACTTGAAGAACAACGTTTGGAGTTGCTTCAATAACTGTTACAGGGATCAATTCGCCAGCTTCAGTGAAGATTTGAGTCATTCCCACTTTTTTCCCTAAGATTCCTTTTGTCATGAGAAAATAGTTCCTTTTCTATATTTTTTATTCAAAAAGTTTTTAACGAGCGTTTTTCATGCTCAAGGTATCAAGCTTTAGATTAAAGCTTGATTTCTACGTTTACACCACTTGGAAGATCCAATTTCATCAACGCATCAACTGTTTTTTGAGTTGGGTTAACGATATCGATCAAACGTTTGTGTGTACGCATTTCAAATTGTTCGCGAGAGTCTTTGTATTTGTGAGTCGCACGAATGATTGTGTAGAGGCTACGTTCAGTTGGAAGTGGGATTGGACCCGCAACTTGTGCACCTGTACGAGTAGCTGATTCTACGATTTTTGCAGCCGCTGTGTCAAGCGTACGGTGTTCGTAAGCTTTCAAACGGATACGGATTTTTTTGTTTGCCATCTTTTTCTCCTTTTCGTCTATTTAAGATAATAGGCTAGCTCCACAAGAAAACCGACGCGCGTTGCGTGGCAATGCAACCGAGCGTGTCGCAACCTCTCGCATCAAAGCTAAGGCTGTAATTTACAGCACCATAATAGAATAACACAAAGCCCCTGCGATTGCAAGGGATTTGTTAGGTTTTTTTCGTTTTTTTAAGATGAAACTGTTTTCCTATTTCATCTTCCTATGATTACTGATTTACGTCTATAAAAATCAATCTTTTCTTCTATATAACATGTGTCATTTCGACTTCAAATTTATCTTCTGATTGATTCACTAAGATGTCTGCTTTAGACTCGGTTTCTCTATAGTATCGCAGATATTGCTCCCGTCTCATCTGATGGCTAGCCAATATAAAGGAAGCATCGCGATTTCTCATAGTCGTATCTCGAGCTAGACGCCTCTTTAATTCTGTTTCTTCATTCGTGTAGAAACAGATAGTTTTGTCAAAGAGTTCCTTAGGTAGAAAGCCCACAGACATCCCTTCAACAATCAGAATCGGTTTGGCTCCAGACAAGACCTCGCTAGCCTTCCACGGTTCATCGATTGTCAAGACATCCAAACCTGCCTGCAAGGCGAGAATATCTCTCTGCAAACTTGCCAGTTCATGCGCTACAGGCAGACAAGCTGTCACTTTTTGATCTGGCGCTTGCTTTGGTACTACCAGGTGACGTTCTGAGGTGATATAGGGATCTGTTTCTAGTAAATTTACTGTAGTAGAATCTAAAACTTGGTACAATTCCTGTGCAAAGGTTGATTTACCTGAAGCCCCATGACCGTAAATCCCCAGCGTCCTAACCCTTCCCGTTTCAATCTCTGAAACCAGTTGTTCTATCAGGTCTTTTTTCTTCATTCTCTCTTCACCTGTTCATAGCTTTCTTTTCCGTCATTAAGCTTGTCCCAAATCACCACTTGCCCACTTTTGAGGGATTTTTGCACATCGATAATTCGTTGATTGGACGAACCTCGAAACTGGAGCATAAGATTGCGCTTGCTTTTATCATACCGTCCATCGACAAGGATGTCAATCAGCGACAAGAGTTCCAATTTGTCTGGAGTCTCCAGCATCATTTCTTCCCAAGTGTAGCCCGTCCAGGACCAGATGTCTTTGTCTGGCAATTCCTTTCGGATTCGCTTAACGAGCGGCAAGAGAATACCTGTATTGAGAAATGGTTCTCCTCCTAGCAAAGTCAAACCTTGAACATAGGGTTGGGCAAGGTCTTCCATGATTTGTTCTTCTAATTCTGCCGTATAGGGAATGCCTGCGTTGAAAGACCAAGTCGCAACATTATAGCACCCCTCGCAGTGAAACATGCAACCTGATACATAGAGAGAGTTGCGCACACCTTCTCCATCGACAAAGTTAAAGGCCTTATAATCAATGATTCGCCCTTTACTAAGTTCCTCACTTTTCCATTCACCTGGTTTTGGTGTATTCCATGTCATGCTGTCTACTCCAAGTCTATCCAATAGCGCTCCGTTCCGTTTCGAACATCCTCCAACTCCCCACCATTAGCTAAGATAACAGCTCGGCTTGCTGGATTTTCTGTGCTACAAGTCACTAAAGCTCGTTTAATATTCTTTCCCTTAGCAACTTGTAGACCTTGTCGGAGGGATTCTTTCGCATAACCCTTACCTCTTTCAGAGGGGCGGATGGAATAGCCGATATGGCCAGCATAATTCAGTAAACCCTCATTCAGTCTCAATCGCAGATTCAAAAATCCTAGAGCACGACCTACATCATCAAATGATACAAATTGAATAGAAGGAACACGATTTTCAGGCAAGTTTATTCCCATCTCTTTTTGCATATTTATTTCCAACCACTCTTCATACACAAAGTTCTCTGTATCCCAGAAACCACCATCATGAGGTGACTGTACTTGTTCAAACTCCGCAATCATCTCTAAAATCGCGTCTTTATCTTCCAAAGTTGGTCGTCGTAATTCCATAAACTCTCCTCAATCTATATCAATCCAGTAACGCTCCTTACCAGCTCGAATATCCTCTAAAGTTCCGCCATTAGCCAGAATCACTGCCCGACTGGCAGCATTGTCACTATCGCAAGTCACTAGGACTCGTTTAATATTTTTACTTTTAGCTACTTGCAAGCCTTGCCGCAGCTGCTCTTTGGCCAATCCTTTCCCACGCGCAGACGGACGAATACTGTAACCAATGTGCCCACCTTCTTGGAGCAAATGGTCATTGAGCCGCAAGCGCAGATTGAGAAAGCCAAGAGCCTGGCCTGCTACGTCAAAACTAACCAGCTGGATAGCAGGAACCCAGTTTTCAGGAATATTGAGTCCCGCTTCCGCTTGAAGATTTTCTTCTAGCCACTCTTCATAAACAAAATTGTTGGCGTTCCAAAACCCACCATCGTGGGCTGATTGAGTCTGTTCAAACTCTGCCATCATCTCTAAAACTGTTGCTTTATCTGCCAATATCGGTCTGCGTAGTATCATTTTTACCTCCAATTAAGAGAAAAGCGAGAGGCAACTCTCACTTTTATTTTTTCTTGTTCTTGTTTAAAAACTGTTCTCTGAGGTTGAGCAAGCGTTCTTTTTTACCTATTCCACCTTTAGAGTATTTCTCGTGATAACGGGTCACTTGTGCGCGTCCCTTATCGTCTAATTGGTATTTCCCCATTCCATTTCCTTCTAATTTGTTACTTCATGTCCGGCTGTTTTAATGGTTGAACCGTTCATGTGTTTGACACGCGCAGCGATTTCCTTGTGGCGTCCGTTAACCATCGGACGCGCTTGAGGATTTCCCAGATAACCACACGTACGTTTGACCACATCTACTGTTTTAGGGTCGCTATTGCCACAGTTGGGACAAGCAAATCCTCTTTCAGTTGGTTCAAAATCCCCTTCAAAGTCACACTTGTAACAGCGATCGATCGGAGTATTGGTCCCTAGATAGCCAACTCGGTCATAGGCATAGTCCCAGACGGCTTCCAAGGCTTTAGGATTTTGCTGAAGTACTGGGTATTCACAATAATGGATGAAACCACCTGACGCACCTGCTTCTGGATAAACTTTCTCAAAGTCTAATTTTTCAAACGGTGTTGGATTTTTACGAACATCGTAGTGGAAAGAGTTGGTGTAGTATTCCTTATCTGTGATATCCGGAATAGAACCAAACTTCTCTGTATCCAAGCGACAAAAGCGGTCTGTCAGACTTTCAGACGGTGTGGAGTAGATAGAGAAATGGTAACCATATTGGTCAGACCACTCTTCCACACGACGTTTCATATCGCGAATAATATCCAGTGTGAATTCCTTGGCTTCAGGATTGCTTTCCCAGTTATTGCCAAAGAAGACAGTAGCCACTTCGTACAAACCAATGTAGCCCAGCGAAACTGTCGCACGGCGATTCTTAAAGAGTTGATCTACACTTTCTTCTTTTCCGAGACGGCGACCGAAGGCTCCGTACTGATAAAGGATAGGGGCATTCGCTGGTATTGCTTCCTTGGTCCGTTCAACACGGTAAACCAGAGCATCTTCTGCGATATTCATCCGCTCGTTGAAGATTTCCCAAAACTTATTCAGATCCCCTTCAGACTCGAGGGCAATACGAGGCAGATTAACTGTCACAACACCTAGATTCATCCGACCCGAATTGACCTCAACACCATTTTCATCTTTCCATCCTTGGAGGAAAGAACGGCATCCCATAGGAACCTTGAAAGAACCTGTCAGCTCGATAATCTTATCATAGGACAAGACATCTGGGTACATCCGCTTGGTTGCACACTCGAGCGCCAACTGTTTGATGTCATAGTTCGGAGTCCCTTCTTCCAAGTTAAGGCCTCTTTTCAGCGTGAAGATGAGTTTAGGAAAGATAGCTGTACGGTGTTCTGAACCAAGACCCTTGATACGAATGGTCAAGATAGCTTTTTGAATTTCCCGTTCAAAACGACTAGTTCCTAGACCAAAACCTAGTGAAGTAAAAGGTGTTTGCCCATTTGAAGTGAAGAGAGTGTTGATTTCATACTCGAGAGATTGCATGGCATCGTAGATATCTTTCTGCGTTTTCTTCCATGCGTAATCTTCCCGTTTCTCAGGCAAGACCCACTCTTCCGCATCCTTGAGGTGTTTTTGGTAATTCTTCTCTGCATACGGAGCCAAGACTTCATCGATACGGTCAGCTGAACAGCCCCCGTACTGGCTAGAAGCGACGTTGGCGATGATTTGTGAAATCTGAGCTGTCGCAGTCTGGATAGACTTGGGACTCTCTACCTCTGCATTTCCAATCTTAAAACCATTTTCCAACATGCCTTTAAAATCAATCAAACAGCAGTTGGTCATCGGTGTGTAGGGGCTATAGTCCAGGTCATGATAGTGGATATCTCCCTTTTGGTGAGCATTGGCTACGTGCTTAGGAAGCATTTGCAAGCCGATTGATTTCCCCACAATCCCTGCTGTCAAATCACGTTGAGTGTTGAAGACATCGCTGTCTTTATTGGCATTTTCATTGACAACTGCTTGATCTTTATTGAGAAGTTTATGAATGCTAAAGTTGATATCTGTCGCTTTTGAGCGCTCAAAATCCCTTTGTGTCCGATAAGTGATATACTCCTCAGCTAGCGCATATTCTTTGGCTTCAAGGAGTTCATGTTCTACGATATTTTGAATCTCGTAAATCTTGACACCTTGAGGGAAACGACTGTGAATTTCCGCAACAATACGCTCAAGCAGACCATTTAGACGTTTTTCGACCAAGGGTGTCACATCCATGACTTTGTCAGCCGCCTTGTGGAGAGCTTTGTCAATCTTGTCTATATCAAACACTACACGTCTACCATCTCGTTTTTCAACGAACAAAGTGGGAACGGTTGCAAGGTTTTCTTCTAATACAATCATATCCATGCTCTTTTCTATTTTTCTTCTTAAGTGATATTATACCACTCTAAAAAGAAAAATCAATATCTTGTGTTAAAAATTCTAAAATTTTTAAAAAAACACAAGATATTGATTTGCTATTTAGATTTATAAAGTTTGAATTCCTTACTATCCGTCTGAACAAGCTCGTATTTTTCACTGAGTAGACTCTCTACATCCGACCACAAGGCAACCTTTTGATTGACCAAAATCATCTTCGGTTGATTTTCTTTCAAGTCATTGACTAGTTTTGTTTTATTCTCGTCGCTTGCAGTATAGAGTGTTGGTGTTACTAGAGAGCTTGGCGCCAAGCGTTCACTTGCGCGGTAGAAATCTGGCCGATTATCCCAAGCATAGACACGATCCTCAGAACTCGTTTGCTGTTTGACCAAGCTAGCAAGCTGCTCGCGTTCCTGATAAGTACTTGGATGCGAAATATAGCGACTCAAAACAGGTAGGAAAAGTAAATAGACTATCGCAACTAATGGTAGATAGAAATTTCCCTTGAGGTAGCGACCAAAGAGTGATGAAGAGCGAACTCTTCGTCTACTACGACTGATACGATCAGAACTTCCTTCTTTGATGTTGGTTAACAATAACAATGTCAGAAAGGGCAAAATCGCTGCCAAACGTGAGCCATGCAAAGGTTCTTTTGAAAGAATTAATAAAGCAAGAGTTATCAGTAAACCTAAAATAGCGCCTATTGAGATAGCAAATTGCTGAGCTGACTTGGTCTGAAACAATCCTGAAAAGATCAATGTCAGAATCCCAATACCGATGGATAGCAAACCATAGAAAGCAGCATTCTCCATAAGATTGACATTTGAAAACAGACTAAGCGTATCTATTGGATACAAAGTATGGCTAATCGCATCACCAAAAGTTCCTGTTAAGACTGTATAGTAGCCAATTGGATAAAAAATGATAGAAAATCCTAGAGCTGATGCGAAAAATTGATACAAACCATGAGCAAATTTACGCTTGGCAATATTAAATCCAAACAAACTCAAGGCAAGTGTGGCTGCAAACAAAGCTGTGGGAATAGGTGATAGAAAGAAAGCTAATGCTAAACTCATCCCAACTCGCAAGAAACCTTTATCGTTACTTGGATCATCCAGATAGTCAGCCACTAGGCTAAAACTATAAAATAGAAAAGGCAAGGCCACAGCCACTGCATAGCTACCACCAAATCCCAGACTGCCCACAAGCAGATAGAAAACCAACAAAAGCTGTCTAGCCTGCTCTCCCTGACCTGTCAAGGTATCTGCGGATTTAAATAGAAAAACACCAGCTCCGAACAAGGCCAACCACTCCACCAAAGCAAAAAGAATACTCCCTTGAGAGAGATAGATTAGTACGTAATAAAGCAGTCCATTTGAACCATAATAATCCGTGTAAATCTGCCCACTCTGATGTAGCGCCCAACCAGTATAAAGATCTTGCATCTGTTGGGGGCTCGCCAAACCAAAGATCAGAGGCAACATGACAGAAACAGCTGTAGCAGCCAAACTCCAAATTGCCATACTAAAAAATGGAAGCGGAGTTCGTTTCTTCTTACCTCGCTCCAGTCCAAATTCAGACTCTTGATCCAGCCGTTCCCGATACTGGTATCGAAATTCTTCTAGCTGTTCGTCTTTTTCCTCGTATACGTTCATTCAATTTCTCCTCTAAGTTTATCTGTTTTAGTATATCAAAATCTTACAGGAATGTCAGCTAGGGATTGATATTTCCTTAACTTCTTATCTAGCTCAGCATAGCGTTCAATCTCTCGAAAACGGTGTGAACTGCTTGTTTGAAACTCTAGGATAAAATCATATTCTTTTTGATTTAGCATTTTCATCCTCCTGCTTATCTATTCGCAAAAAGACAAAAATAAGATCCAGCCTTGGGCCAGATCTTGATGGATAATTAGAGCATGGGCGCAAACAACTGGACAATTTCCTTGATCAGGCTTTGATACCAGCTTGTTTTGATTGTATGGGGATAGATTTCTTGAGAAACTTTAAAAATTTCTTTGAAGTCCCTCTCAATATCGATGATAGACTGCGTTTTATAAAGCAAAACGCCATTTTCATAGTGGTGAAGCAAGCTACGATAGTCAAAATTGATGGTCCCCACAGTTGCCGCCTCTCCATCGACAAGCATTTGCTTGCTATGAAGAAATCCTGGACTGTACTCGTAAATACGAACTCCAGCAGATAGCAAGTCTGGATAGGCTCCCCGAGTAACTAACTGAATAACCTCCTTATCTGGGATACATGGCGTCACAATTCGCACATCTACTCCTCTCAGAGCTGCATTTTTGATACTCTCGGTTAGATCATAGTCGGTAATCAGATAAGGGGTCGTGATATAGACATAGTCTGTAGCTTGATTGATAAGGTTTTGATAGACCGTTTTTCCAACTTGGGCTCGGTAGATAGGCTTTGGCCCACTACTGTAAGGAATGCAAAGCCCCATCCCATCTCTAGGTTGATTTTCGAGATGGTATTGGTCAAAGTCACTAATTTCCCCACGGTTGATATACCAAGTGGATAAAAAGAGTCTAGTAAAAGCCTTGACTGCTGATCCATCCAGACGAATACCGCTATCCTTCCAATAACCAAAGCGCTCGATATGGTTGATATACTCATCCGCCAGATTAACACCACCTGTATAGGCAATTTGACCATCGATAATCATGATTTTACGGTGGTCACGGTTGTTATAAGCAACGGTCAAGCGCGGAATCACCTTGTTAAATTTGTGAGCTTCAATCCCTCGACCACGAAGCTGGATGGTGTAATCTCCAGGCAAGGTTGCCATACAACCAATATCATCATAAAGGAGCTTAATTTCTACTCCTTGAGCTGCCTTTTCTTCCAAAACCTCCAAAATACTATTCCACATCAACCCTTCTTCGATGATATAGTATTCGAGAAAGATAAATTTCTCGGCTTTTTTGAGATCCTCCAACATCTGGCGCCACATACTTTCACCTGAAGGGAAGAAATGGGTATCTGTTCGATTATAGACATCCGCATTCGTATCCATGCTAAGGAGAGATTTGATGACGCCGTAAGCCGACTTATCCTCTTCCTTTAACTCCAAACGGAGAGCTCTGCTATTGTCCTCTCGATCAACCATTGATTGGAGCTGCTTTAGCTGCTTCATTTCTTTTTTCGATAAACGACGCTCTCCAAACATGATATAGAGTAAGGGACCAAACACTGGCACAAAGGCTACTAGCAGCCATGTCACCTTGCTTTCAGGATTCATGGACCGATTGACAATTGATACAATGGTCGCTAAGCTTACTAAAATGACAAGGATAATCCAGAGAATCGGAGCCATCTGTCCTAGATAGAGAAATAAACCAAAGACGAGAATCAACTCCGTCAACATGATGGCAATACTAAAACCATACTTAGACATGAGTAGCTGCATTTTTCTAGCTGTCATACATCCCCTTCCTTTTCTAACATTCTCCTAAACTGCTTGATAAACTAATGTTTCTACTAGTATACCTCAGTTCAGGGGTAGATGGCAACCTTTTGCCTTTGCTCAAGTTCCAGTCGTTCCGTGTTTAGGTAATTGTTACAATTTCAGAGCCAACATATTGACTGTCATACCAGCTGCAGTCCCCATAAGGTAGACGACATCTCCCTCCTTGATAAGTCCATGCTCCAAAGAATATGCCAATCCAAACGGTACAGAGACTGACACCATATTTCCATAGTCAGTGACGAGATTGAGGTACTGATTCTCGGCCACACCTAGTTTTTCCATGACCAAAGGAAGAGCACGACTTGCTTGGTGAGGAATGATATAGTCCACGTCTGCCAAGGCTAGCTGTGTTTTTTCTTGAAACTCTTCAAACATGACTGGGATTTTACGAGCAGACAAGAGGAGGATTTTCTTCCCCTTCATGTCAAACATATAGTTGGTCTTAGTCGCTTCAGAGTACTCTTTTGGTTGAAAAGAAGTCAGACCTCCACGAATCTCCGTATCGTGAGCTCCTTCCGACCAAGTACGTTGGAGACTAGCAATGATACCTTTTTCCTGATGACTTTTTTGGAAAATAAAGGCTGCCGCCCCATCACTAAAGAGTTCAAAACTTTCTTTTTGCTTGGGATTGAGCCCTAAACTTCCAACCTCACTAGACACAATCAAGACACGATTGTATTCGCCCGCCTCAATCAAGTGGGACATGGTCGATAGAGCAGAAATAAAGCTGGTACAAGTTGTATTGATGTCCATTGCTGGAATTGAGAGTCCTTTTGCCACGCGCTCATGAATCAAGGCTGCTGTACATGGAATAGGCTGGACTCCAACGGCACTCGCCGAAACCAAACAATCAATGTCTTCTATTTTCAAATTTGCATTTTCAAGTGCCTGCTGGATAGCTGATTCTGCCAAATCTAACTGCGTTTCTTCATTTTCCACTACACGATAACGAGTTTGGTCTTTGAATTGGACGGTATACTGAGGGAGGCAAACACCATAACCTGCGATTTCTACGTGTCTTTTTACTTCTGTCATTGTCTTTTATCCTTTCATAAACGTTGGATTCGTTTGAGTTTACGGCTAGTATCCCAGTGATAATCTGAAAATTGGATTTGAGGAACTATAAATTGCTTTTGCTGAGCCAAGAGTTTGAATTGAGCTAGAATAGCTGCCTCTAACTCCTCATCTCGTCGGCTTAGACAAACTTCCACTAATTTCTCGGAGTGTTGCTTAACTTGGTAATCTCCTACATTCTCCACAAAGAGGATGCAGCGCCTGATAAAGTCTGGATAGATCGTTACCTGTCCCCCTTCCAGTCCTTTAAAGTAGAAGATGTCGTCAGAGCGTCCTTCGATCTTGTCAATCCGTGTATAGTAGGAGCCGCAGGGACAAGGCTCCGGATTTTCAACCAAGATATCATTGAGCTGGTAGCGATAAACAGGCTGACTGCTTCGTTTAAAGTCCGTAATCACTGGATAAAAACGGCGGTCATCTAGATACTGCTTTTCTACAAAGATAATGTCTTCGTTGAGATGCAGATTGCCAGCTGAGCAAGTGCAGGCTAGGAAACCTTCTGTCGCCTGATAAACTTGGTCAATGATGGATAGTGAAAAGGCTTCTGCGATCCGTCCCCTATCACTATCTTCCAAGATTTCCGCCACCGAAACGATTTTTTGTGGGTGAATAGCTAACTCTCCATCCTTGAGACGCTTGCTCAATTCAATCAACATAGAGGCTGGCGCCACAATAATCGTTGGTTGATAGTTGTTGAGTCGCTCGATATGCTCATCTGTATGTTTGAAAATATCAAAATATTCTAGACGAATGAGCGCCGTATTGATGGTCTGATAGAGTTCATTATCAGCTCTCAGGAAAAAGGCGATGCGGTGTCCAAAAAGTTGCCCCTTGGGTAACATCTTTGCCAAGATAGCCGCAGCCCACATACTTCGCTCTTTCTCTGTTGTGATAAAGAGCCCCCGATGTCCAGACGTCCCTGAAGACAGACCGACGGCTACTTCCCCTTTAAGTTCAGTGAAGTCACGGGTCTTCTCACTTTCAATAGCCAAGCTCAAGGCTTCATCACGATCCACTCCTTGGGTGTTGAGCTCATTGAAATGTTCCATCATAATAGCCTTGTCCATATGGTCAAAGTTGCTAGGAACCCCATTTTTAAAGTAGGGCGACTCTCGCTTTAAAAAGTCCATATAGTTAGCTAATTGCTTTTTCTGATAGTTTTCTACAGCTTCTCGAGATTTGAAGTTATGAAACCAGCGAGTTTGGATAAAGGTTTTAAGAAAGGTTATTTTTTTCATGTAGGATTGACTCTATCCTTTCTACAGGGTCATGACTGACAAGCACCTCAATACCATCCTTCAAGACTTCCTCCAGAAACTCTGTCCCCTTGATATAGTCGGCCTTATTATCCTGAACCAAGGAAGGAATCAAGTGCATCTGCTTGGTGTAAGGCAAGAGGTCAATTCCCCAACAGAGGTCTGCTGCAATGAGGAGATTAAGGTCTGGAAGATACAGACAGGCTTGCCCCCTAGCATGCCCGTCAACAGAAGCAACTAGGACACTGCCATCTCCGAAAAGGTCACAAACCAGACGATAAGGAAAGGTTGAATATTGCTGGTCAGCTCTGATAATGGTTAGATTTTTCTCAAAAGAAGCTGGCAAAAATTCCTTGAAAATCAAGTCTTTCAACTTGGGTTTTTGGTAGACTTCATATACTTCTTTTGTCAAGATAAAGGTTGCATGAGGAAAGAAGCTAGCTCCTCCCAGATGATCTGGATGTAGATGAGATAGAAGGACATAGTTAATTTCTTCTGGTTGGATCCCCTTAGATCTCAGCAAATATGAAATCTGGTCCTTCTCCGTCATTTGAACGGGCGTTCCTAGCCGATAGAAGCCATAGCGAAGCCGAGTCTTAATATCATAGTGATAGCCAGTGTCATATAGCAAATAGCCCTTGTCCCTGTGTTTGATAAGAAAAACACCTGCTGGGAAGGTCATCTTTTGATTCTTGACTCCCTTAAATAGCAAACCTGTGTAGCTGGTACAGTAGCCTGCTGGGAAATAATCAATGCTTTCGATAATCTTGGACATATTGTTCAATCCCTTCCGAAATACTGATTTGAGGGCGATACCCCAAGTCTCGCTCCGCCTTGCCGATGTCCAGCGTCTGACTATAACGGAGCAGATAGTAGGTATAGCGTGTCAGAGCCGGTTCACCTTTGAGTTTCAAGGTCTTATAAAGAAACTCTAAACTACTTGCAATAGCTGAAAGAAGAGGAGCTGGCACTTTTCTGTATGTTATCGGATAGCCCAGTCCTCTCAGGGTTTCTTCTATCAAATCCTTAAAGGCTCTTGGTTCCCCGTTGGTAATATTATAAACTTCTCCACTAGCTTGAGGAGCCTCTAGAGCCAAGCGAATGGCCAGAGCGACATTTTCCACACAGGTCATATCCATGAGCTGACAACCGTCCCCTATCATGGGAATGCCAATCTTCTGACTGAGTTTGAGAACTCGGGGCAAAATACTGGTATCCCCAATCCCAAAAAGCCCACGAGGTCGTAAGATAATACTCGGAACATCGTGATAATCCTTAAACAGCTTCTCTGAAGCCAGTTTACTGCGAATGTAGTTGTTCAGATTATTTTCCTGAGGCGTAGCGCTTTCTTTGATAGCTAGCTGGTCTCGAGGCGCAGCATAGATGCTAGGCGAGGACACATAAACCAAACGCTGAATACCAGCATCTCGGCAAGCATCCAGAACATACTTGGTCCCTAATACATTTGTCTGGTAGAAATCTTCCCAAGGTCCCCAGACGGTAGAAAGAGCACCCGCATGCACAACCATGTCCATCCCCTGACAAGCCTGAGTCAGATCCTCTTGCTTGGTCAAATCTCCCTGAAAAAAAGTTACTAGGGAGTTCTCCAAAGACTGACCCACCTTGCGATTGCGTCCAAAAGCGCGTACCTGATAGCCATGCTGACTGAGCTCTTCAACAACATACTTGCCTAGAAAGCCCGTAGCACCTGTTACCAATACTTTCTTCATTTTTTACTTCTCCTTGTCCCCTAAGAGCCGATGTATTTCGCTCTTCAGAATCTCTGTTGGCTGATAAGCTTGGGCCACGCGTCTGAGCTTCTTCAAATCTGACCAGTCATCTCTAGCCAATAGCTTATCAAAAGCGCGTCCAATTGCTTCCGTATCCTCTCGCTTAGCAGTCAGGGCAATCCCCGCCTCTAAGCCACGAACCGCATAGTCATACTGATCATAGTCATGAGGGAGAATCAAGGCAGGCTTGCCATAGATGATACATTGGTAAAAAATACCCGCCCCGCCATGATGAATCACATAGTCCATCTGGGGAATATATTCCTTATAGGGAAGATAAGATACCACAGAAACATTGTCCATGAGCTCCTCACATCGGAAGTCTTGTCCGCCAAACCCCAGAGTCACAAAGAAGTGGCAATCTGGATGTGCTTCTGCCAATTGTTGTGTCTGATAGAGGAGATTGTCTTTGGCCCATGCTAGCTGAGTGCCACAGGAGACAAGGACCTTCTTATAACCTGCATAAGGAGACAAATCGAGGGGATAATTTTCTGCCCTCTCAATCGAAGAGCCAAACGGTCCCACCCAAAGGTAGTGCTCTGGAAAACCACTTTTCAGCTCCAACTCTTTCATCCCAATTCCCAAGATGGAATAGGGTGAATAAATGGTTTCCTGACCTTTCTGATTGTAGAGCTTAAAATCGTAACGTTTCAACCGTCCTCTCAATAAAAAGCTTACGATTCGTTTCCCTAAACGAGTCCCTTTTCTTCCTAGCCATTGCTGGGCAGATTGGAAAGATGTTTTTGGACTGCCCATTCCTCCAAAGAAACAAGGCGGCCCATCTGTCGTTTCAATGGCAAACTGTGTCGCCATAGTGGTAATCCAAGGGATTCCCAACTGTTCCGCAACTAGTCCTCCAGAGAGGGTTATAAAATCCGCAATCACAATATCAGGTCTATTCTGCTGCCACTCTTGGACTAGTTGGTCAGACACCACATTGATCAAATCAAGACTAGCTGACAACTGTCGATAAGCAGAAATAAGGTTTAACTGCCCTTCATTATTGGCTACACGCTCAAACTCATCTACACAATTTTCTAAAATGGGAATCACCCGAAAGCCCATCTCCTCTGCTACAGTTTTTCGTTGTGGTCCTGTAAATAATCGAATTTCATACAAGGGATCCTTCAACAAGGGTGCGAGCAGATTCAGGGTTGGGAAGAGATGCCCACTTAAGGGCACTACAACCACATCGATTTTGATTTTTCTCATATGTCTAGAATAGCAAATTTTTAAAAAAAGAACTACCAAAATGATAGTTCTTTCCAGCATTATTTAGCTTCTTTTCACTTTATGAATTAGAAGAGTTCTTTGTAGAGAGCAATTGTTTCTTCCAAGGTTGGCATAAATGGATTTCCAGGTGCACAAGCATCGATCAAAGCATTCTTAGAAAGGTAGTCAAAGTCAAAGTCTTTTTCTTGGATACCGAGTTCAGTGAGTTTCTTCGGAATACCAACAGTTTCAGAGAGTTTCTCAATCTCAGCGATAGCATAGTCAGCACATTCTTGGTCTGTTTTCCCTTCAACATGGAGTCCCAAAGCCTTGGCTACATTGCGAAAAGCTTCTGGTACACGTTTGGCATTTTCACGTTCTACAACAGGGAGAAGCATGGCACAGCAGACACCATGCGGCAAGTTATATACCGCACCGAGTTGGTGAGCCATAGAGTGAACGTAGCCCAAACCAGCATTGTTAAAGCTCATACCACCGAGGAAGATGGCATTGACCATAGCCTCACGCGCTTCGATATCTTGGCCATTTGCCACCGCACGAGGAAGATACTCTTTGATGAGTTCAATCGCTCCGATAGAGAGTTTCTTAGTCACATTATAAGCACCTGGTGTTACCAAGGCTTCGACAGCGTGAGTAAGAGCATCCATCCCTGTCGCCGCTGTCAATCCTTTCGGTTTTGAAAGCATAAGTTCTGGATCATTGACTGAGATGAGGGCGAGGCTGTTCTTATCAACCATTACCATCTTGACCTTGCGTTCTTCATCAGTAATGACATAGTTAATCGTAATTTCTGCAGAAGTTCCAGCTGTTGTATTGATTGCAACCACTGGCAACCCTTTTTTAGCAGACTTGTGAAGACCTTCGTAATCCTGTGGTTTTCCACCATTTGTAGCGATGATAGAGATACAACTAGCGGCATCCTGAGGAGACCCTCCCCCAAGACTGATGATGAAGTCACATCCATGCTCTTTCAGAGCAGCAACCCCATCTGTAACGTTCTTGCAAGTCGGATTTGGCTCCACATCGCTAAAAATCACATATTCGATCCCTTCAGCATCTAATGGTTTTAGGACCTTAGGTAAAATATCACTTCCTTCGATGAACTTGTCTGTCACCAAAAGGGCCTTCTTATACCCCAGTTCCTTGATATACGGACCTACTTCATTTACAACACCTTTACCGATAAGGTTAACTGATGGAACGTAAAATGTAGCCATATGCTTTTCCTCCTGCGCCTCTGCGCTATTGATTATTCACTATAAGTATACGACCTTATAAGAAGTTTTACAAATATTTGTAAGCGTTTTAAGTAAAAAGTTAGTAAAGAACCGCCAGCCATTTTTTCAAGAAAAAAGCTCCAAAAAGATATCTTTCATCTCATTGGAACTTTTACTTAATCATTATTGCTTCGTTAAGACTACTCGGTCAGATGTCTCTCGGTCCATGTCATCGATAATCATTTGATTACCATTAACCGCGTAAATTTTAACATCATCTCCGATAATGACACGTTGATTTTCTGGTTCAAAGCTGACTTGTTTGATTTCCTTATCTCCATCTGGCTCGACCTCAGTCCATATACCAGTTTTACCTGTTACAACAAGAGTGATTTGGTCATTCTCATCTTTTCCAGTATAGGTACCATCGATGTTCGTAGGTTGAGCTACAGTAGTGTCCTGACTTGAGGACGTTTGTGGTTGACTAGCACTTGTAGCAGCACTAGAAGATGATTCTTGTTGAGAAGATGATTGCTGAGTAGGGGCTTGTGCCTTAGGTCCACAAGCTGCTAAAAGACTAAGAATTGCTAGGGAAGCAATAGAAAGTGTGAATGTTTTCGTTTTCATAGCGATTTCCTTTCTTTTGTGCCAATGTTTTGCTGGAATCGTTCCCAGATGTACCTCCTACCTACAGTATAGCAACTTCATCCTAGAAGGTCAACTAGTCCCATCGCTTCCTACCAAACTCGCTCGGACTTCCGAGATAAAGTAGAGAGAGCCCGTCACGAAAAGCAAGTCTTGGTTATTGGCCTTTTCTTCAAATTCTCTGATAAAATCGCCATAAGAAGGAATCAAATCGTAACCCGCCACATCCTTCTCATCCAAAGAGCCTTGGTAGTCAAAGCCCGTTACCTTAAGGTCCACCTGAGATAACCGCTCCGTCAGATAACCTAACATTCCTTGATAATCCTTGCGTTTAAGAGCCCCAAAAAGAATGCGAACTTGATAGCCTTGCTGAATTTTCCCTTGAATAAACTCGACTAGACAAGTCAAGGCTGGAAGATTGTGAGCCCCGTCTAGGTAGATATGCGGACGAATCCGTTCCAATCGACCGGCCCAGTGAGTCTCTTGCAATGCCTGTCTGACAAGCTCTTCTTCGACCCTTTCACCTCTTGACGCCATAAACAGAAGAAAAGTTTCTAAAGCCAAGGCAGCATTTTCTTGCTGATAAGCACCTTCCAAACTGATTTCGAGCTGTGAAAAGCTTGCTAGGCTACTTGAAAAATCCCCAGCAGTCAAGGTGAAGTCTCGCCCAGCTTGATAAAGTTCAACAGCTAACTCTCTCGCTTTACTTTGACAGACAAGCTCTGCTTCTGGAGCGAGCTTGGCAATGACCGCCTTCTTGCCGGCCTTGAAAATACCAGCTTTCTGCTCGGCTATTTCCTCTAGACTATCGCCCAAGGTCTCCTGATGATCTGGGCCAATCGAAGTAATAACTGCAATCTCTCCTGTTACGACATTAGTCGTATCAAGTAGACCACCAATCCCCACTTCTAGCAGGACTAGATCCACTCTCTGCTCTTTGAAGTAAAGCAAAGCAATCAAGGTCAGCAACTCAAAGAAAGACAATTGGTCATGTGTTTCTAAGATAGTTTTTTCCATCTCCTTGACTTGGTTAGCTATACGGGTAAAGTCTTCCTCTGCAATCGGTTGCACATTGATACAGATTCTATCATGGATACTGATGATATGAGGAGAGGTAAAAGTACCAACTTTTTTACCATGAGCAACAAACAACTCCCTCATAAAGGCAATAGTTGACCCCTTACCGTTAGTCCCTGTTACGTGGATAATAGGATAAGTCTTCTCAGGATTCCCCAGCGAATCCACCGCTTGCTGCATTCGTCCAAGTCCAGATCTAAAATTTAAACCAATCCGACTATGCAGCCATTCTTCTACTTCAAACATACATGTCTCCTTAACAAAAGTCCAATCAACTACCACATCAAAGTATGATTACAAATAAAAAGCGAGGTCGGGACAAAAATCCCAACCTCTTACCTGGTTAGCTAATCACTAGCTACTATGAATTTTAGTGCAAGGTTAAAAACATCCACTGGATGTTCCGGCGTTTCTAATTTCTGGCGCAGGGCTAAAAACGTCCACTGGACGTTCCAACTCTTCTAATTTTCAGGAGTTGGGCTAAAAACGTCCCCCGGACGTTTTTACTCCTCCATAAAGCTGTTGAAGACCTCTTCAATCATGTTCCATTCGTCTTCTGAGTCTTCTGGGATTGGTTGCAATTCGCCTTCTGTTCCGTCTTCATTTTCGATGAATGAGTAAGCTTGGATTTCAACTTCACCGTTTTCATCTTCTTCCGCGTTAACTGGCACTAGCAGAACATAGTTTTTACCAAATTCTTCTTTTCCGTCGATGGTCAAAAGAATTTCAAACAAGGTTTCATTTCCTTGCTCGTCTACTAGTGTAATCAATTCACGTTCTTCGTGGTCATGGTTGTGATCGTGTGACATAGTTTCTCCTCTGTCTTAAAATTTTCTATCTAAATAATTTTGCAAAATCAGCTGAGCAGCCAACTTATCAATAACTTTCTTGCGTTTATTGCGACTGATATCTGCTTGTTCAATCAACATACGTTCTGCAGCGACCGTCGTCAAACGCTCATCTTGATAGTCTACTGGCAAACCAAAGAGTTCTTCTAACTTGGCACCATAGGCTTGACTGGCTTCTACTCGCGGACCGCTGGTATTGTTCATGTTTTTTGGCAAACCTACTACAAAGCGTTCCACCTTATAGCTGTCAACCAATTCCTTGATACGTTCAAAACCGAACTGGCCCTGTTCCTCATTGATTTGGATGATTTCAAGTCCTTGAGCAGTAAATCCTAGTGGGTCGCTAATGGCCACGCCTACCGTTTTTGAACCGACGTCCAATCCCATAATTCTCATAGATTATAGATCGACTCCTTGTCCTTTAAGGTAGTAGCGCACCAATTCTTCAACAATTTCATCACGCTCATACTTACGGATTTGATTTCGTGCATTATTGTAACGAGGAACGTAGGCAGGGTCTCCACTCAATACATAACCGACGATTTGATTTATCGGATTATAACCCTTTTCATTCAAAGAAGCATAGACATCTGTCAACGTCTCGCTAATCTCTTTTTTATTGGAATCATCCAATTTAAACCGTACAGTTTCTTCAGTAAATCCCATTCTAACACCCTCTTTCCTTAGAATATTACTATTATAGCATATTTCCTTACGTTCTACAATTAAGTCAATCCATTTATTTGGATTTTCTTACTGTTCTGTCGCACCATTTGCCACTCTGTCTGCGATATATTGGCTTGGTTCATTTTTCAAAAGAGTCTCTAAGCCAAGATTTTTCAAATAATCTGTCTGTGACGCCTTTTTGACATCCAAGACTTGTAAATCATAGGTCGTTGTGGTCTGGATTTCAGTCTCACTGAGCAGTTTGGTTTCAAGTGTAAAACCTGCCAATTTGCGCGCTTCCTGAAGCATTTCATCCTTTTCTTCTGCTTCTAAAAGAGCTTTTTGAGTTTCTTCAAGACCGTGGTCAGCGATAAAGGATTTCAATTCCTCACTTAAGGGCCGTATCTGCCGAATAACCAATTTTAGAAATTGTTTCCCTTTATAGGTAATGGTTTGCGTTTGCTTGACGCCATCTCCTGACTCAGGGAAAATCAAAGTCTTGGTCACAACCGTATTCTTTTCCGCATTTTCCAAAACGGGCAGAGTAGACTGGAGCGTTTCGGATTCATGTTTTGAACTGGATGTCGTTTCCTTCTTTTGGCCACATCCTGCAAGTAGCAGGAGGAGAGTAGCTGCGCCAATTACTATCTTTTTCATAATTCCTCACATAATTTTTTGATAAAAAATGAACAAGGCTAGGAGATACCCCAGCCTCGATGTTTATAGAGCTGCACGCAAACGTGCTTCTGCATTTTCTACATTACGGACAGAGCGTGGTAAAAAGGCACGGATATCATCTTCTTTGTAACCGACCTGCAAACGCTTCTCGTCAACTAGAATAGGACTTTTTAAGATCCGTGGTGTTTCCATGATTAAGTTGAGTACTTCATTGACACTCAAATCTTCGATGTCAACTCCTAAAGCTTTCGCATAGCGGTTTTTTGATGATACAATGCTGGCAATTCCATTATCTGTCTTTGTCAGAATATCAAGTAGTTCTTCTCTCGTAATTCCTTCTTTACCAAGGTTTTGTTCTTTATAACTTAACTGGTGTGCGTTGAGCCAAGTCTTCGCTTTCTTACAGCTTGTGCAACTGGAGACGGTATAAATCTTAATCATGTGCCTACCCCTTTCGCTACATGTTACTATCAGTTTAGTCTATTATACCATAAAAAACATCCGACTTGCGACCTATTTTTAAAAAAATTTAACTTTTTTAGCGATTTTCGTACTTTTTTCTTGACAAAATCAATTTATAGCCAACTTTTAAATTTTTTGATATAGATTCGTTTCACTACTGTAACACTGATCATATAGAGAACGATGATCAAAAGCAAAAAGAGGAAATAAATTGGTCCCAAAGGGGTTAAATGAAGAAGGCTAGCAATTGAAGAGTAGGGAAGGAAAGTCACAAAACTAGCTGCCAGCAAGGTTGTTCCAAGAACAAACCATGACGGACGACTTTGCAAGAAAGGAAGCTTTGCTGAACGAAGCATATGGATAACCATGGTTTGGGACCACATGGATTCAATGAACCAACCTGTCTGGAACAAAATGATAAAGCCCGTTGCAGACTCTGCTCCGTGAACATAGGCATGACCTGTCGCCATCGGTACAATGACAAAATAGAGCAAGATAAAGGTCAAAATATCAAAGGCAGAAGAAATCGGACCCATCCAAATCATAAAACGAGTAATAGACTTAGCCTCCCACTTATGAGGATGTTTCAAAAAGTCTTCATCCACATTATCAAATGGCAAGGCAATGCAAGAAAGGTCGTAGACGAGGTTTAACACAATCAAGTGAATCGGAGCCATAGGAAGGAAAGGTAAAAAGATACCAGACACTAAAAGAGAGAAAATGTTCCCGAAATTAGAGCTGACCGTCATCTTGATGTATTTGGTCATGTTGGCATAGACTTTGCGCCCTTCAACCAGCCCTTTTTCAAGCACCATCAAATCCTTATCTAGCAAAATGACATCAGCCGTTTCTTTGGCAATATCTACTGCTGTATCAACAGAAATCCCCACATCTGCCACTTTCATAGAAGGGGCATCATTAATCCCATCTCCCATATAGCCGACACAATGGCCATTAGATTTGATTTGTAAAATGATTCGTGCTTTTTGATCCGGAGAGAGTTTGGCAAAGACCGTCACTTTCTCAACTGCTTGGGCCAACTCTTCGTCCGTCATGGCGTCAATATCAGAACCCAACAAGATTTGATCAACGTCTAAACCAACTTTTTCGCAAACTGCTTGGGTTACCTTCTCATTGTCCCCCGTCAAGATCTTTGTTTGAACACCGTGTTCTAACAAAGCTTGGATAGCAGGGGCTGCAGATGGTTTTGGTGGATCTAGGAAGGCAAGATATCCTGTTAGAATCATCTCTTTTTCATCTTCAACTGAGTAAGCAAAACCTTCTTTTAGACCTGTTTTATAAGCGACTCCCAAGACTCGCAATCCCTGTTGATTAAGTTGATCTACTTCTTTTAAGATTTCCACTCGGATATCATCCGTCAAAGGACTAATCTGACCTTGATATTCCACATGGGTTGAAATCGCAAGCATTTCCTCTAGGGCACCCTTGGTTACCAAACTAACAACTTCGTTCTCATCCTTGACGATGACACTCATCCGTCTGCGTTCAAAATCAAAGGGCAATTCATCTATTTTTTGGAAGCTAGTATCCAAATTTTGTAGAATAGCGTGTTCTTTAGCTTCTTTTTCAGTTCTACTGATAATGGCACGGTCCATCAAGTTTTTCAAACCGGTTTGAAAATAGGAATTGAGATAGGCACGTCTCAACACAGACAAATCCAAATCTCCATGTATATCCAAAGGATATTCAAGGACAATTTCGTCTTGGGTAAGGGTTCCGGTTTTATCCGTGCATAGGATATCAATAGCACCTAGATCTTGTATGGCATTGAGTTTTTTGATGACAACTTTTTCCTTGGCCATGATAATGGAGCCTTTTGCTAAACTGGCCGTGATGATCATAGGAAGCATCTCAGGTGTTAATCCAACACCAACACTCAGTGCAAACACACCTGCTTCCAGCCAGTCGCCATCTGTCAAGCCATTGGAGAGAAACACGATGGGAACCATGACTAACATCAAACGGATCAAGAGCCAAGAGATGCTGTTCATCTCCCGTTCAAAAGAGGTCGGTTCGTCATAGGTATTGAGAGTCTGCTCGATTTCTCCCATCATGGTGTCATCACCGACCGCTAGAATCAAAGCCTTGGCGCTTCCTGATATCACATTGGTTCCCATAAAAGCGAGCGCTTCTGCTTCTAGCAGACTATCAAAATTTGACTGACTCATTTTTGACAAGGCTAGTTTTTCAACCGAGTCACTTTCACCTGTCAAACCAGACTGTTGGACAAAGAAATCACGTGATTCAATCAAAAGGAGGTCTGCTGGAATCATATCCCCAGCACTCAACTTGACCATATCTCCAACAACCAAATCTTCAATTGCGACCTCTAAACTCTGGCCTTCACGAATAACTGTGGCTGTGTTCACAATCATTTTTGATAGATTGGTCGCAGCCTTGTCACTCCGCAATTCTTGGACAAAGCGTATGCCACCAGAGATTAGAACGAGAACAACGATGATGATAGAGGTCGTCGGATCTTCTTGTCCAGGCTTCGCCAACCAGACATTGGTCACCATGGAAATCATAGCAATGACCAGCAGGATGATTGTAAATGGATTGATAATGGATTCGTAAATCTTTTTGAGGATACTGTCTTCTTGACCCTTGGTGATGGTGTTTTCGCCATATAGGTCACGATTTTTCTCCACCTGCTCCTCAGTCAAACCTGTTAGACTTGTCTTATAAAAAGATAGAGTTTCGTTTAAGGGTGTGTGAATAGCTGCTGCTAATCTTTCTTTTGTAGTTTTCATTGGTTTCTCCTATCTGTATGAATGATGTGTTTCATACACAGAGACCAATCACTTTATAAGGGCAGAACGACACAAATCAGCGATTGGCTGTGTATGTGCGGTTCTGGATGATCGTCAATTTGCATCGTTTGTCTCCTTTCCTTGTTCTAAAACAGTAGAAAATCCCACCATAAAATGGCAGGATTAAAAAACTAATTATCTGTTTTTTCGTTCAAGCTTTAACTCCATAGGGCAATGAAATGAGCTTAGTCTTGGCCTTCGCGACCAGGACTGTTGACCAACGAGTAGTGTCTCCACTGCTTTGCGGTAGTCATCCGTATCCCTATGGTAGCCTCACCTACCGTTTTCGTCTATCAGTATAAACCTTTAAAATATAAAAGTCAATGATTTATCATAATTTTCTTAAATAACAATTAATTCTTTTGGTGCTAGAGTCAACAATTCACAACCGTTATCTGTAATTAAGATATCATCCTCGATACGAACCCCGTATTTGCCTTCAATATAGATACCCGGTTCATCAGTCAAGACCATACCAGATTTAATGACTTCTTTCGAAGTTTGGCTAAAGTAGGGTTCTTCGTGGATATCCAGTCCGATACCATGTCCAATACCGTGAGTAAAGTAGTCGCCATAGCCTGCTTCCACAATGATATCACGAGGGATTTTGTCAAAGTCACGGAAACCTAATCCTGCCTTAGCCTGGTCAATCAGGGCTTGGTTGGCTTTTAGAACCGTATTGTAAATCTCTGCCTGTTCGTCACTGACATGACCTAGATAGATGGTCCGTGTCATATCGCTGACGTAGTGGTCGTAGAGGCAGCCGAAGTCCATGGTAATGGCCTCTCCAACTTCAACTGGTTTGTGCATCGGATGAGCATGGGGTTTTGAAGAGTTGATACCACTTGCTAAAATAGTATCAAAAGACAAGCCAGATGCTCCTAGCTCCCGCATACGGAAGTCAAGGAAGTTGGCAATTTCGATCTCAGTTTTTCCAGGTTTGATAAAGTCAAGCGCATCGCGAAAAGCTTGGTCTGAGATAGAACAAGTCTTGCGAATAGTCGCAATCTCTTTCTCATCTTTAATCATCCGAAGCGCTTCAACAAACTTATTCTGTGGAAGCAAGTCAATTCCCGCAAAAGCAGCCTGCATACGGTGGTAATAAGAGACCGAAATCTCGTCCTCAAAACCGATGCGAGACAAGCCCATATCCTTAACAATACCTGCAATGACAGCCAACTCATCGCGGTCAGCCACAATCTCAAAACCTGTTACTTCTTGCTTAGCTGCAATGATATAGCGAGAGTCTGTCACCAAGACCTGACGGTCACGGCTGATGAAGACTGTTCCGTTTGAGCCCCAAAAACCGGTCAGGTAATAGACGTTTTTAAGGTTGTTGATGATGATACCATCTAGTTCTTTTTCTTGCATTTTAGCTAGAAATGCTTGCACACGTTTATTCATGATGTAACTTTCCTTTCAAATAGTGTCCTGTGTAGCTGGCTTCATTGGCCGCTACTTCTTCTGGGGTTCCAGTTGCGATAATGGTTCCACCACCGACACCGCCCTCAGGTCCCAAATCAATAATATGGTCTGCTGTCTTGATAACGTCTAGATTGTGCTCGATGACGAGAACTGTATTGCCATCGTCGACAAAGCGAGCTAAAACCTTGAGCAAGCGAGCGATGTCCTCTGTATGAAGCCCTGTCGTTGGCTCATCCAGAATGTAGAAAGATTTTCCTGTCGAGCGTTTGTGGAGTTCGCTAGCCAACTTCATACGCTGGGCTTCTCCCCCAGAAAGGGTGGTAGCTGGCTGTCCCAAGGTCACATATCCTAGCCCCACATCCTTGATGGTCTGAAGTTTGCGCTGAATCTTGGGAATGTGTTGAAAGAATTCCACCGCATCGTTGACGGTCATGTCCAAGACCTGCGAGATATTTTTTTCCTTGTAATGGACTTCAAGGGTTTCACTATTGTAGCGGGTCCCGTGGCAGACCTCACAAGCCACGTAAACATCTGGCAAGAAGTGCATCTCGATCTTGATAATCCCGTCACCTGAACAGGCTTCGCAACGACCACCCTTGACGTTGAAACTGAAACGCCCCTTTTTGTAACCACGAATCTTAGCCTCATTTGTCTGGGCAAAAAGGTCACGTATATCGTCAAAGACCCCCGTATAGGTAGCCGGGTTGGACCTCGGCGTTCGTCCGATCGGGCTCTGGTCAATGTCAATCAAGCGGTCTACATGCTCAATCCCTGTAATCGTCTTAAACTTACCAGGTTTGTCTGAATTGCGGTTAAGCTTCTGGGCAATGGCTTTTTTGAGGATGCTGTTGATTAAGGTTGATTTCCCTGAGCCAGAAACGCCTGTTACCGCAATGAATTTCCCGAGTGGGAAGCGAGCGGTGATATTTTGCAAGTTGTTCTCACGCGCACCTGTCACTTCGATAAAGCGACCATTGCCAACACGGCGTTCTGACGGTACAGGAATCGCGCGTTTTCCTGATAGATACTGTCCTGTGATAGACTTGCTGTTACGAGCCACCTGTTTGGGTGTTCCTGCAGCAACAATCTCTCCACCAAAAACACCGGCACCCGGACCAACGTCAATCAGATAATCCGCCTCGCGCATGGTATCTTCATCATGTTCTACCACAATGAGAGTATTGCCCAAGTCACGCATCTTTTTCAGACTGGCAATCAGGCGGTCATTATCCCTCTGGTGAAGACCAATCGACGGCTCATCCAGGATATAAAGGACACCTGATAGGTTGGACCCAATCTGGGTTGCCAAGCGAATACGCTGACTCTCCCCACCTGAAAGGGTTCCTGCCGAACGCGACAGCGTCAGATAGTTGAGCCCCACGTTATTGAGGAAGGTCAAGCGATCCTTGATTTCCTTGAGAATAGGACGGGCGATGATGGCTTCATTTTCAGACAAGGTCAACTGACTCACTAATTCCAAGTGGTCTGCGATAGACAAATCTGAGATTTCACCGATATGTGGCCCTTGCTCACCACCCACACGGACAGACAAGGCCTGGTCATTGAGACGGTAGCCGTGACAAGTTCCACAGGTCAGCTCATTCATGTAGAGGCGCATCTGGGTGCGCGTGTAGTCACTATTGGTTTCATGGTAACGACGCTTGATATTATTGACAACTCCCTCAAAAGGAATATCGATGTCGCGCACACCACCAAATTCATTCTCATAGTGGAAATGGAATTCCTTGCCATCTGAGCCATAGAGAATCAAGTTTTTATCTTCTTCTGACAAGTCCTCAAAGGGCTTATCCATATCCACTCCAAAGGCTGTCATGGCTTGTTCTAGCATGTTTGGATAGTAGTTGGATGAGATAGGATTCCAAGGTGCCAAGGCTCCCTCACGCAAGGTTTTGCTGGCGTCTGGCACTACCAAATCAGTATCCACTTCTAGCTTAATACCCAAACCATCACACTCACTACAAGAGCCAAAAGGAGCATTGAAGGAGAAGAGACGTGGTTCTAACTCTGGAACAGTAAAGCCACAAACTGGGCAGGCATAATGCTCAGAGAAGAGCAACTCCGAATCGTCCATAGTGTCGATAATCACATAGCCTTCTGCGATACGAAGGGCAGCCTCGATTGAGTCAAAGAGACGGCTACGGATGCCCTCCTTGATAACAATACGGTCAACCACGACATCGATATTGTGTTGCTTGCTCTTGGACAACTCTGGCACTTCGGTCACATCATAGACTTCCCCATCCACTCGGACGCGGACGTAGCCGTCTTTCTGAACCTTTTCAATGACACTCTTATGTTGCCCTTTTTTCTTACGAATGACAGGAGCTAAGATTTGCAGACGTTGGCGTTCTGGCAATTCCAAAACCTTATCCACGATTTGCTCCACTGAAGAGGCCTTGATAGCCCCATGTCCGTTGATACAGTAAGGCGTCCCCACACGTGCGTAGAGGAGACGCAGATAGTCATTGATTTCAGTCGTTGTCCCAACAGTCGAGCGTGGGTTTTTACTAGTTGTTTTTTGGTCGATGGAAATAGCTGGGCTAAGACCATCAATGGCATCTACATCTGGTTTTTCCATGTTGCCCAAAAACTGACGAGCATAGGCTGATAAACTCTCTACATAGCGACGTTGGCCCTCCGCATAGAGGGTATCAAAAGCCAGACTGGATTTCCCAGAACCTGACAAACCAGTCACAACAACCAGCTTGTCTCGCGGAATTTCCACATCTATATTTTTTAAATTATGGGCACGCGCCCCATGAATCACAATTTTATCTTGCATCTTTGTTCTTTCTAGTCCATTATTGCTTTCCATTATACCAAAAAATGTGAAATTCTATTACCCAAAAAGCTGTTTTTATAGTATAATAGTACGGTGCAAAAAATGAATCACTGAATAGTAGGAAAGGATAGGGGATATGAAACAAGTTTTTCTCTCAACAACAACTGAATTTAAAGAGATCGACACGCTTGAACCGGGTACTTGGATCAACCTCGTCAATCCTACACAAAATGAATCATTGGAAATCGCCAACGCCTTCGATATCGACATCACCGACCTCCGAGCACCGCTCGATGCGGAAGAAATGTCCCGTATTACCATCGAAGATGAGTACACTTTGATCATCGTGGACGTTCCCATCACAGAGGAAAGAAACAATCGCACCTACTACGTAACGATTCCGCTAGGGATTATCATCACCGAGGAAACCATTATCACTACCTGCTTGGAAGCCCTCCCAGTTCTCGATGTCTTTATCAACCGTAGACTGCGTAACTTTTACACCTTCATGCGTTCACGTTTTATCTTCCAGATTCTCTATCGCAACGCAGAGCTTTACCTTACGGCCCTTCGTTCGATCGACCGTAAGAGTGAACAAATCGAAAGTCAACTTCACAAATCCACTCGAAATGAAGAACTGATTGAGCTCATGGAATTGGAAAAGACCATCGTCTATTTCAAAGCCTCACTTAAGACGAACGAGCGCGTGATTAAGAAATTGACCAGCGCAACTAGCAATATCAAGAAATACCTAGAGGACCAAGACCTGCTCGAAGATACTCTGATTGAAACCCAACAGGCCATCGAGATGGCAGATATCTATGGAAACGTCCTTCACTCTATGACAGAGACCTTTGCCTCTATCATTTCCAACAACCAGAACAACATCATGAAAACTCTGGCTCTCGTGACCATCGTCATGTCTATCCCAACTATGATCTTCTCTGCCTATGGGATGAACTTTAAGGATAATGAAATCCCACTTAATGGCGAGCCCCACGCCTTCTGGTTAATCGTCTTTATCGCCTTTGCTATGAGTGTTTCGCTCACTCTCTATCTCATCCATAAAAAATGGTTCTAAGAGGAATCCCTATGTCTCAGATTGATCTACAAAAATTAACTAAGAAAAACCAAGAATTTATCCACATCGCTACCCAACAATTTATCAAAGATGGTAAAACAGACGCTGAAATCAAGGCTGTCTTTGAGGAAGTCATTCCTCAAATCCTTGAAGAGCAAGCCAAGGGGACGACTGCACGTTCCCTCTATGGCGCTCCAACCCACTGGGCTCACAGTTTTACCGTCAAAGAACAGTACGAAAAAGAGCATCCTAAGGAAAATGACGATCCAAAACTCATGATTATGGACTCAGCTCTTTTCATCACTAGCCTCTTTGCCCTCGTCAGCGCCCTCACAACCTTCTTCTCAGCAGATCAGGCTATTGGCTATGGGTTGATTACCCTCTTGTTGGTTGGACTTGTAGGAGGACTTGCCTTCTACTTGATGTACTACTTTGTCTACCAGTATTATGGACCAGACACAGACCGTAGCCAACGTCCTCCATTCTGGAAATCAATCCTCGTTATCCTGGCTTCTATGGTCCTTTGGTTGGTTGTCTTCTTTGCAACAAGCTTCCTACCAGCCAACCTCAATCCAGTCCTTGCTCCATTGCCTTTGGCTATCCTAGGAGCTGCCCTTCTCGCCCTTCGCTTCTATCTCAAGAAACGTTTCAACATCCGAAGTGCAAGCGCGGGCCCATCACGTTATTAAGAAAATAAATAAGCAACTGCTCAGGCGGTTGCTTTTTACTACTTTCTTGATTTAAAAGCATTCTTCTGACATTCGCCATAGCTTTCTCTTATCTTTTTTGATAAAATAGGCTCAATCAATTTCTAGGAGGATGAGATATGGTTTCTACTATTGGTATCGTTAGTTTGTCTAGCGGTGTTATCGGAGAGGATTTTGTCAAACACGAAGTTGATTTGGGTCTCCAACGTCTCAAGGATTTGGGACTCAATCCTGTCTTTTTGCCCCATTCACTAAAAGGTTTAGACTTTATCAAGGACCATCCTGAGGCACGTGCAGAGGATTTGATGCAGGCCTTTTCGGACGATAGCATCGACATGATCCTATGCGCCATCGGTGGGGATGATACCTATCGTTTGCTACCTTATCTTTTTGAAAACGACCAGCTTCAAAATTTTATCAAGCCAAAGATTTTTCTTGGCTTCTCGGATACAACTATGAACCACCTTATGTTGCACAAACTAGGTGTCAAGACTTTTTATGGTCAATCCTTTCTAGCAGATATTTGTGAATTGGACAAGGAGATGTTGCCCTATAGTCTCCACTACTTTACAGAATTGATCGAGACGGGAAGAATCTCAGAAATCCGCCCTAGCGACGTTTGGTATGAGGAACGAACTGACTTTAGTCCCAAGGCCGTAGGAACAGCTCGTATCAGTCATGTAAATACCGGTTTTGACTTGTTACAAGGAAATGCTCAGTTTGAGGGAGAAATTCTCGGTGGTTGCCTCGAATCTCTCTATGATATCTTTGACAATTCTCGATACGCAGACAGCACGGACCTCTGCCAAAAGTACAAACTTTTCCCTGACTTATCCGACTGGGAAGGAAAGATTCTCTTGTTAGAAACAAGCGAAGAAAAGCCTGAGCCTGATGACTTCAAAAAGATGTTGCGGACTTTAAAGGACACTGGTATATTTGAGGTCATCAGTGGACTCTTGGTCGGAAAACCAATGGATGAAACTTTCTATGACGAGTATAAGGAGACGCTATTGGATGTAGTTGACAGCAGTGTCCCGATTGTCTATAATCTGAATGTCGGCCACGCAACTCCAAGAGCCATTGTGCCCTTTGGCGTCCATGCTTATGTGGATGCAAAGGAACAAGTCATTCGCTTTGACTATAATCATAACCACCCGTCTAACGGGTGGTTTGCACCAGGGCTATAAGCCCAAATTACCAGCCAGCGCCTAAAGACGCTGGCTTTCACTTTGTTCAAGCCTCATTGCTCTTGACTCTTCACAAACCTCTCAAAGAGGTGTTCGCATTACTTACCACTATCCCTAAAGGGATCCTCATATTCTTTTACACTTAATTTATCCAATGCTATATCATGCTTTACTCGTTCTCGAATTTTCATACTCGTGAAGAAATCATCCACTGGATAATTTCTTTAATCTTGAATATATTT
>CAJNCX010000008.1:0-90360 GCA_905221365.1 bacterium | reverse complement strand
GTGCATGGAACCCTCCTTCAAACTCTGGTCAACTTGATGAATGATTACTCATCTAACCTCTTGCTTTACAAGGATGGCTACTATCAGATTGATTCGAGCAATCATGCAAAGCTACTAGGTCAGGTGTTTACAACCCTTCATAGTGATTTAAAGAGTTCACGGGACAATCTAAAGAGTGAGATTGAGCTCTTGAATGCGACCAAGGTCAAGATTTCAGACTTGGTAAGCTATTCAGGAAGTAGTCATACCAGTACGGTCATGGACTATAACTTCCTCATGAATCAGGTCAAGAACTTGGACGGCTCTATCATAGTGAAGAAAGCGATTTCGAATAATCGCTTGTGTTCTGCATTCAAGAACGGTGATGATATTGAGATTCTTAAAGCCTTGTACGGATAAAATTCATTTTAAAGGCGTACTCGTCTCAGGACACAGTCTTATGAAGTCGACTAAAGTCATTGAGCTTGCGAATGACAGTTGAAGTTGAAATGGCCAGCTGATAAGCAATATCAGTCATAGATGTCTTTTCAATCAACTTTTGAGCAATTTTTTGGTTGATAATACGAGGGATTTGGTGGTTTTTCTTGACTAAGGGAGTCTCTGCGACAGCCATTTTTTACAGATTTTACAGCGGAAGCGCAGTTTCCTTAGACGAATTAGAATTTTGTATCCCGCACATTCTAGATAAGGGATTTTAGATTTTTTTTGAAAATCATATTTCTTCAGTGATTTCCTTGTGGGTATCCATATTGAAAATATCCACACTCTTGATGTTAGGGTCTTTAACGTCTAGTAGGTTTGTGATAAAATGTAATGGTTCCATAAGATTCTTTCTAATGATGGTTTGGTCGCTTTTCATTATAGATCTTTTGGGACTTTTTTCTAGGCATCTCCATAGTGGTTTTGCTCATTACAGAATTATAGAGCTCTATTATCTAATGCTGTTTCACTAACTTTCATACTAGAAAAAATCATAAATAGACTAGATTTAGTGGTATACTAAGGTTAGGGACTTTAAGTGGCTGGGGGATAATCAAGATGAAAAATGGAGTAAAATTTCGTAGTATTTTTTATAGATTTATACTATTTATCTTTGTAGTATTTCTAACTGTGATTTCAATGATTTTAGATGCAAAAAAAGCGCAAATTCGCTTTTTTAACCTATCTTTGACTATCGGACAAGAGGAGTTGAAGGTTGTTACAGTTGTGGTTTTGCTCCTTACTTTTCTTCTATCTTTCATGTTCAAATGGAAGTGTTTAATCCATAAAACTGGGATTTATCTAAGAAAAATTGATTTATTTATAGCTTGGGATGAGATTAGAGGTCTTAGCCATGTCTGGATAAATGAATATCATCGTGGACCTCATGGTTTCCTGTTCTATAATCGTAAGACGCTTGTTATTTATAGAGAAAATTATCAACCGATTTGCCTTTATAATATTTCAATATTGGCCTTATATGTGGCTAAATGTTATCATCCAAAATTGAAAACCAATATAGTTTCAGCAACGTTGGCAAGTCTCTTCAATATGGCTTTAAATGCATGGTTCTTGTACGAGATGTTTAGTAAAAATTTGGTGAATATAAAAGCTGAAGTCTTTATGTTTTGGCTGCTTTTGTATGCTGTTAAAGTTTTTGCACTTCCATTGGTCATGCTTGGACACGAAAATCACTGCTATGGGGTTTCTTTGGCACATAGCACGGCATATAAAAAGAATGCCTCGAAAGCTATTCACCTGTAAAGTGTTGGAAGGAAGCCAGCTATTTATATATCTGTTGCTTTCTACATTCAAAAAGCACTATATGTTGCTAGTTGCATATAGTGCCGTTGTTAAGTCCAGCTAGTGAGTGAGATTTCACCACTATTAAGCCAGATTTCTGTCTGGTCATCAAGCTGGATAAGGAGTTGTCCTTTGTCGGAGATGTCCTTGGCGACTCCTTTTTTTTCAGTCTGTTCTTGGATAAAACTGACCTCTCTTCCTAGAACAAGAGAGTGTTCTTTATAAAGATAGAGTAGTTCTTCGGGTGCTGTTTGGTAGAAACAACGCCAAATTTCTGAGATTAGTTCGTTTCGTGTGATAGGAGCTGGTGGTGTAAAGAGACTTCCAGCTTTTTCTTTTATCTCTTTGGGAAAATCGCTGATGGCAAAGTTGATTCCAACGCCGATAATGACGTCTGTTACTAGGCCTGTTTCCACGGACGTCATGGCTTCGGTAAGGATACCTGCTATTTTTTTATTTTTAAAGTAAATGTCATTTACCCATTTGATACCCATGTCAATTAGGGTAAGGTTTTTAATAGCTTTGTAAATGGCACCTGCTGTAAGTAATGTGTAGGCAGGAAGCTGGTCATAGGTGAGATTTGGCTGAATATGTAATGACATATAAATCCCTCCCTGTGCAGGAGAGTAGTAAGGGCGCTGAAAGCGTCCACGTCCTGCTGTTTGACAGGTTGAAAGATAGAGTGTATTTCCTTGGTTTCCAGCTTCAATCCCTTCTTTTGCATCTGTTTGGGTTGATTTGGTCTCAGGCTTGTAGAGAATGCTTAAGTTGGTTTTCTCTTGAATCAAATCAGGTAGGATCAAATCGCCTTGAATAAGTTTGTAACCTTTATTTTTAATACTGTCAATCACGAGCCCTTCTTGTTGGAGGCGTTGAATTGCCTTCCATATGGATGTACGACTTAACGACAGTTCTTCTGCAATTTTTTCTCCGCTAACATAGTCGTTTTCTCTAGCTAATATTTGGTAGACTAGTTGGTGTGATTTCATTGATTTTCCTTTCTAGCTAAGAGGGAGTGAGAGAGTTCTTTTCGAGTTTGACTCGGTGTTTTTTGAAAAAACTGCTTGTAGGCTTTTGAAAAATGTAGTGGATCTGAGAAACCCACGGAGTATGCAATGACTTTAATAGATTCTTCAGTATGTTCCAGAAGTTGTTGTGCACGATGCATCCGAACGTAGAGTAGATACTCTTTTGGAGAGAGTTGGTGAAATTCTTTAAACACACTAGTTAAGTAACTTCTATGAACCGATAGCTCTTTAGCTAAATCTTGAATGGTGAGCGATTGTGGATAGTGACTATCTATCAATCGTTTGCAGTCAAGATAGAGTTGGTGGGTTGATGAAATATTCTTTTTTTTCTGATTAGGAGCAATCGTTCCTAAATGAAACATCAATTCATGAAGTTGCCCCATGATATGGAGTTGTGCTAGTTCGTTTGATTTTGTTACCTGAGCAAAACGGACAATATTTTCAATGAGTTTTGCAGTTGTCTGTGTATGACAGTTTTTTGACTGGATGAGGTAGGATTGATCAGAAATTTGAGACAGAGCAAAATAGTCAGGTGCCCTCCCTCCAGTAATCCCTAACCAGTAGTAAGCCCAAGGATTCTGGCTATCTGCTTGATAGAAGGTTAATTCATCTGGTTTTAGTAAAAAGAAATCTCCTGCCTTTAAATCAACAATTTTACCCTTATAATGGAATTGACCTTTTCCTTTAGTAATGTAATGTAGTACATAGGTATCTCGAATAGCTGGGCCAAAAGAGTAGTTAGGCGTACATTCTTCATAACCGTAAAAGCTAAGAGAAAGATCAATTGTTCCAGTCTGGTATTCTGAAAAAACGAGCATGTGCCACCTCCTACCTAACATTTTACCATACTTTGTAGACATTTCTCTATTTTAGAAAGCGCTTTTATTTGATAAAATTTTATCAAGAAATCGAAGAGGTGAAATATATGGGAGTTCGAATAGAGAATAATCTATTTTACGTTGAGAGTAAAGGTCTAAGTTTGATTATTGAAAATAGGGATGGGTTCTTATTATTAAAACATTTAGGAAAGACTATTAAGGACTATAGAGGTTCTAATAGTGTTTATGAACGCGATCATGCTTTTTCTGGTAATCCAATAGCTACTAATCGAACCTTTAGTTTGGATACGCAACGTCAGATTTTTGGACAACATGGCTTAGGTGATTTTAGAAGACCAACTTTACAGGTTCAACATGACGCAACTGAAGTAACAGACTTTCGATTTGTAGAAGCAAAGATTTTAAAAGGTCAGAATGGTCCACAGGGCTTACCTTCTCCTCACAGCATGGATGGTACAGAGACTCTTGTCTTGATTTTAAAAGATCCTCAAGCTAAACTTAGTCTGACTTTGTATTATACAGCTTTTGATAATGATGCGACAATTGCTAGTTACAGCAAATTGGAGAATAATAGCAATCAGGAAGTTGTCATCCACAAGAACTTTTCTTTTATGGCTGATTTTCCCGCTGCGGCTTACGAAATTGTAACTCTGCAGGGTGCTTATGCTCGTGAAAAGACTGTTCGACGTCAACAGGTAGAACAAGGAATCTTTTCAATTAGTTCGAACCGTGGTGCTTCTGGTCATGCTCAAACACCAGCTCTTCTATTATGTGATCAAGGAGTCACAGAGGATGCTGGGAATGTGTTTGCCCTGCAACTACTGTATAGTGGAAACTTTGAAGCTTTTGTTCAAAAGAATCAACTGAATGAAGTTCGGGTGGCTATTGGCATTAACCCAGAAAACTTTTCCTGGAAGTTAAATCCTAAGGAAAACTTTGAAACACCGGTAGCTTTAGTGACCTATTCAGATCAGGGATTAACTGGTATTAGCCATGAAAGTCAAAATTTTGTACTTAAGCACATTATGCCAAGTCAGTTTTCTAAAAAAGAACGTCCAATTCTAATCAATAACTGGGAAGCAACTTACTTTGACTTTCAGAGAGAAAAACTGTTAGAACTAGCTGATGAAGCTAAGAAAGTTGGAATAGAACTTTTTGTATTAGATGATGGGTGGTTTGGTAATCGTTTTGATGATAATCGTGCTTTAGGTGATTGGGTTGTTAATGAGAAAAAACTAGGTGGAAGTCTAGAAAGTCTGATTTCAGCTATCCATGAAAGAGGTTTGCAGTTTGGGCTTTGGTTAGAACCGGAGATGATTTCTGTTGATAGCGACTTGTATCGTAAACATCCTGACTGGGCCATCCAGGTCCAAGGATATGAGCATACTTACTCTCGGAATCAATTAGTGCTTAATCTTGCCAATCCTCAGGTAGTAGAATATTTGAAAAATGTCTTAGATGAACTCCTCTCTCATCATGATATTGACTACATCAAATGGGATATGAACCGCAATATCACTAATCTGGGGAATGGCTCAGCATATTTGGAAACCCAGATGCAGTCTCACCAGTATGTATTGGGGCTTTACGAACTCGTTTCTTATCTGACAGAGAAACACAGTCATATTCTCTTTGAGTCCTGCTCTGGTGGTGGTGGACGAAATGATCTTGGTATGATGCGTTATTTCCCACAAGTCTGGGCTAGTGATAATACTGATGCTATAGCACGTTTACCAATTCAATACGGCTCATCCTATCTCTATCCAACCATTTCTATGGGGGCTCATGTGTCAGCTGTACCGAATCATCAGATGGGACGAATGACACCACTAGCAACACGTGGTCATGTGGCAATGATGGGAAATATGGGCTATGAGCTTGATTTAACAAGTTTATCAGATGAGGAGAAGTCTGAGATTGCTAATCAGGTGAACTTGTATAAAGAATTGCGACCAGTAGTCCAGTTGGGAAACCAATATAGGTTAATCAATCCCGATGCTGAATCCAATGAAGCAGCTGTACAATTTAACTATGGAAATCAAACGATTGTAACCTACGTCAGAGTCTTATCAGTTGTGGAAACAATGGAAACAACTTTGAAACTAAAAGACTTAGAGGAAGAAGGACTTTATGAGCTGCAGGGAAATGGCGCAGCTTACTCAGGTGCAGAACTCATGTATGCGGGTATTACTATGGAGCTTCCGCAGGGAGATTATCTCAGCAGGCAGTTACATTTCATTAGAAGATAAGGAGACAAGATCATGAGATGGTATAAAAAGATAAGCTTAATTGCTGCTACAGGACTCTGCCTTTTGGGACTGTCAGCTTGTAGTAGTCAAGAGGAGTCAACTGATGGCAAGGTAACGATTGAGTTTTTTAACCAGAAGACCGAGATGGCAGATACCTTGCAAAAGATTGTGGATGATTTTGAGAAGGAACACCCTAATATTGATGTGAAGCTGACTACAGTACCTTCAGCTGGAATTGTTCTAAAGACTCGTATTTTATCAGGAGATGTTCCAGATATTATTAATATCTATCCTCAAAATATGGATTTTCAGGAGTGGGCGAAGGCAGGCTATTTTGCAGATATGACAGGAAAACCCTATCTTGAGAACATCAAGAATGACTATGCCGAAAAGTATGCAATCAATAACAAGATTTATAGCGTGCCTTTAACGGCCAACCTTTATGGAATCTATTACAATAAATCGAAGTTTAAAGAATTAGGACTTGAGGAACCGAAGACTTTTAAAGAATTTCAAGAGATTGTTAAAAAGATAAAAGATAGTGGAAATTCTCCATTTGCAGTTGCAGGCAATGAAGGCTGGACATTAAATGGTTACCACCAACTTTCTCTCATTACTATTACAGGTAGTGGAGATGCGGCTAATAACTACCTTCGCTTTTCAAAACCAAACGCTATCTCTGTAGATGATGCTATTTTAAAAGCAGATGCAGAACGACTAGATTTGTTGGCGGATAATGCTCAAGATGGTTGGCGTGGTGCCTCTTATAATGATGCGGTGGTAGCATTTTCGAGTGAAAAAGCCTTGATGATGCCACAAGGATCATGGGCATTAGCGGCAATTAATCAACAGGATCCAAAATTTGAGGTGGGGATGTTTGCCTTCCCAGGAGAAGAAGTAGGAAAAGAAGTCACTGTTGGTGCAGGAGACATGGCATTATCAACTTCAGCTACTACCAAACATCCGAAAGAAACCGAAGAATTTATCAACTATATGACTAGTCCAAAAGCTATGCAGTCATACTATGATGTAGATGGGTCACCAGTTGCGGTGAAGGGTATACAGGAAAAAGAAGATTCAGCGCTTGTAGCTATTTCTAAACTGGCGTTTACGGATAAACATTATGTTTGGTTGGGCCAACGCTGGAACTCTGAAGAAGACTTTTTTAATCTAAGTGCAGGTTATCTGATGGATAAAAATCTGAAAAATATGGCAAACAATCTCAATGCTTTCTTTAATCCAATGAAGGCAGATTTGGACTAGAATAGGAGTTAAGATGATATGGCTATTCGAAAATTTTTAAATAAATACTGGGGTTGGACATTTTTGCTTATCCCGCTTGCTTTACAAGCGATCTTCTTTTACTTTCCAATGGTACAAGGTGCTTTCTATAGTTTGACTAACTGGACTGGATTGACCTATAATTACAAATTTGTTGGTTTGAATAACTACAAATTACTGATGATTGATGGGAAATTCTTCACAGCCATAGCCTTTACTTTGATTTTAACTCTGGCATTGATTATTGGAGAGATTACGATTGGGATGGTTGTGGCACGAGCCTTAAATTCTAAGATGAAGGGGCAGACCTTCTTTAGAGCATGGTTCTTTTTCCCGGCTGTTTTGTCTGGTTTGACAGTTTCCTTGATTTTTAAACAATTCTTCAACTATGGTCTTCCAACGATTGGAAAAATTTTAGGAATTAGCTTTTTACAAGAGAGTCTATTAGGAACACCTGTCGGAGCGGTAGTGGCAACTATCTTTGTTCTTCTATGGCAAGGAGTAGCAATGCCAATTATTCTCTTTCTTGCTGGTCTTCAGAGTATTCCAAATGATATTTTAGAGGCAGCATCAATTGATGGTGCAACCAGTAAACAAACTTTTTGGAAGATTGAATTGCCCTATTTGCTTCCAACGATTTCTATGGTTTTTATTCTGGCTCTTAAGTCCGGTTTGACAGCCTTTGACCAGATTTTTGCGTTGACGAGTGGTGGTCCAAATAATGCTACAACGTCTCTTGGACTTTTAGTCTACAACTATGCTTTCAAGAGTAATCAATATGGATATGCGAATGCAATTGCCTTGATTTTATTCTTAATTATTGGAATTGTTTCTCTTATCCAAATCAAACTATCAAAGAAATTTGAAATCTAATAGAGGAGTCCTACACATGAAAAAAGAAGAAAAATTGAATCAGTTTTGGAAATATGTCCTCTTGATAGTCGGTGGTATTCTTATACTTGTTCCTTTGTTGGTAACAGTATTTAGTTCTTTCAAAACAACTAAGGATATCATGAATCATTTCTTTAGTTTGCCCAATCCTTTTACGTTGAGTAATTATGAACGATTGATTTCGGATGGAATTGGAGGCTATTTCTGGAATTCAGCAGTTATTACGGTGTTATCATTGATTGTAGTAGCTTTCTTTATACCAGCTGCAGCTTATTCCATTGCTCGAAATATGTCCAAGAAAAAAGCCTTTGCAATTATGTATTCGCTCTTGATCTTAGGGATATTTGTTCCATTTCAGGTGATTATGATTCCCATCACAGTTATGATGAGTAAACTCGGTCTAGCAAATATGTGGGGGCTAGTAATACTCTACCTAACTTATGCTATTCCACAGACTCTCTTCTTGTATGTTGGTTATATAAAAATCAGTGTACCTGATAGTTTGGATGAAGCTGCGGAAATTGATGGGGCTGATCGTTTTACAATTTATCGTCGAATCATTTTTCCAATGTTGAAGCCCATGCATGCGACAACTTTGATTATCAATGCCCTCTGGTTCTGGAATGACTTTATGTTGCCACTCTTGATTCTGAATAAGGACTCCAAGATGTGGACTTTACCTCTCTTCCAATACAACTACCAAGGTCAGTACTTCAATGACTATGGCCCAAGTTTTGCATCTTATATTGTGGGAATTGTAACGATAACCATTGTCTACCTCATCTTCCAAAAACATATCATTTCAGGAATGAGTAACGGGGCAGTGAAGTAAGAAAGTGCTTAGGGAATTTATAATTCCATAAATAGAGGAACAGTTCAGCTTGTTGACAATTCTATGTAGAAAACAAGAAAGTAGTACTTAGTTGCTTGCAGTCTATATTAGTACGAGTTCGAAGTGAACAAAAATCTAAAAATATCTTTTATTTACGAAGCCAGGTCATATAAGACTTGGCTTTCATTAGAAAAAGGAGACCATCTATGACCATTCAAAATAAAACCATGTTGATTACTTACTCAGATAGTCTTGGGAATAACATTAAAGACTTGTATGAGAATTTGGAAGAACATTTTGGCGATGCTATTGGGGGAGTTCACCTTCTACCATTTTTCCCATCAACAGGTGATCGTGGATTTGCGCCTGTTGACTATGACGAAGTGGATCCAGCTTTTGGTGATTGGGAGGATGTTAAGCGTTTAGGCGAGAAATATTATCTGATGTTTGACTTTATGATTAACCATATTTCTCGCCAATCTAAGTATTATAAGGACTATCAAGAAAAACATGAAGCTAGTGAATTTAAAGATCTCTTTTTAAACTGGGACAAGTTTTGGCCGGAAAATCGTCCGACACAGGCTGATGTAGATTTAATATACAAACGTAAGGATCGTGCACCAAAGCAAGAGATTGTTTTTGCAGATGGTTCAGTAGAACATTTGTGGAATACTTTTGGTGAGGAGCAGATTGATCTTGATGTGACCAAGGAAGTAACAATGGAATTCATCCGTAAGACCATTCAGCACCTGGCAAGTAATGGGTGTGATTTGATTCGTCTAGATGCCTTTGCTTATGCAGTGAAGAAATTGGATACCAATGATTTCTTTGTGGAACCAGATATTTGGAATTTATTGGACAAAGTTCGAGATATCGCTGCTGAGTATGGGACAGAGCTCTTACCTGAGATTCATGAACACTATTCGATTCAGTTTAAAATAGCGGATCATGATTACTATGTTTACGATTTTGCCCTTCCAATGGTGACCCTTTATACTCTTTACAGTTCCAGAACAGAGCGTTTGGCTAAGTGGTTAAAGATGAGCCCGATGAAGCAATTTACGACGCTAGACACCCATGATGGGATTGGAGTGGTGGATGTCAAGGATATCCTGACTGATGAGGAAATTGACTATGCTTCAAATGAGCTCTATAAGGTTGGAGCGAATGTCAAACGGAAGTACTCTAGTGCAGAGTATAACAATCTAGATATCTACCAAATCAATTCAACCTACTATTCTGCGCTTGGAGATGATGATGTCAAGTACTTCCTCGCTCGTCTGATTCAAGCTTTTGCTCCAGGCATTCCTCAGGTTTACTATGTGGGTCTACTAGCAGGAAAAAATGACTTGAAATTATTAGAAGAAACCAAAGAAGGTCGAAATATTAATCGTCATTACTATAGCAGTGAGGAAATAGCAAAGGAAGTCCAACGTCCTGTGGTGAAGTCTCTTCTCAATCTATTTTCTTTCCGTAATCGATCAGCGGCCTTTGACCTAGAAGGGACTATAGAGGTGGAAACACCAACAGCTCATAGCATTGTAATCAAACGCCAAAATAAAGACAAGTCTGTAACAGCAGTAGCAGAAATTGATCTGCAAAGTCAGACCTATCAAGTAGTGGAAAACGGCAGAAAAATTCAGTTCTAGTGCTATATTAATGAAAGAGTTTTTTTGTGGCGAAAACGTGTTCATTGTTCCCAAATGACGGAAAAAATGGTAAAATTAAAAGATAGTTTAGCATTTATCTTCTGGAGAAATCCAGAACAGAAAGGATCCGTTTTGAAATCAATTGGATTACTGGATAAGATAAGAGGGCTTTCGAAAAAAGATTTCTTTTTGTATTTGATGATCATAAGTATCTTTTTACCTTTTTATTTGTTCTTAGCACTCTTTGCTTTATATTTGATAGGTTTACTTGTTACTGGGGAGATGAAGGGAATTATCAAAGGATTAGCAAAACATCCTGTACTTCTCTTTTTTATTGCCTACAGTAGTATCATCTCCATCGTCGCCAAGAACTGGCTTGGATTGGTTGCATCTTTACTGATGTTTCTCTTCCTCATTTTCTTTAGTTTTTACCAGAAACGTCTGACACATGCTTTCTTTCGACTGATACTGCAGACAATCTTGTTTGGTAGTGTGCTCTCTGCTGTTTTTGCTACTTTGGAGCATTTCCAAATTGTAAAGAAATTTAACTATGCCTTTCTTTCGCCCAATATGCAAGTATGGCACCAGAACCGTGCAGAGGTGACCTTCTTTAATCCGAACTACTATGGGATTATCTGTTGCTTCTGTATTATGATCGCCTTTTACCTCTTTACAACGACGAAGCTAAGATGGTTGAAAATCTTTTGTGTGCTAGCAGGTTTTGTAAATCTATTTGGTTTGAATTTTACACAAAATAGAACAGCCTTTCCTGCTATTATCGCTGGTGCAATCATTTATCTCTTTACAACCATTAAAAACTGGCGCGCCTTCTGGCTCAGTATTGGAGTTTTTGGGATTGGCCTTTGTTTCCTCTTCTCAAGCGATTTGGGTGTCCGTATGGGAACGCTAGATTCTTCAATGGAGGAGCGTGTTTCAATCTGGAATGCGGGTATGACTTTGTTCAAGCAAAATCCTATCTGGGGTGAGGGTCCACTGACCTATATGAATTCCTATCCGAGAATTCATGCACCTTACCATGAACACGCGCATAGTCTTTACATCGACACTATTTTAAGTTATGGTTTGATTGGAACCATTCTCCTATCCATTTCTTCGGTTATCCCGGTTCACATGATGATGGATATGAGTCAGGAGTCTGGTAAACGACCAATTATCGGTCTTTATCTCTCCTTCCTTACAGTAGTTGCTGTACATGGAATTTTTGACTTGGCTCTCTTTTGGATTCAGTCAGGATTCATCTTCTTGCTAGTTATGTGCAGTCTACCACTGGAACATCGAACACTGGTGTCTGAAATGACAGATTAAGTTACTCAAGAACGGAGATCTTCTACTTTAGGTAGGAGATCTTTTTTTGTTGTCGAAAATTATTTCTAAATCGAAATAGTTGACAGATGGAACAGAAGGTGTTACAATGTAGAAAATTCGATATAGAAATAAATTGGAGGTTTTATGAAAGATAGTCATTTAGTTGCTCATCATATTCGTTTGTTGAATGGGCGGATTTTTCAAAAGTTACTGAGTCAGGATCCTGAAGCTCTTTATCGGAGTGAACAGGGCAAGATTCTCACTGTTTTATGGAATAGTGAGACAGGATGCGCTACGGCGACAGATATTGCGCTTGCGACTGGTCTCGCCAACAATACGCTAACAACCATGATTAAGAAACTTGAGGAGCAAAACCTAGTTATCATTAGCCCATGTGGAATAGATAAGCGGAAAAAATACGTCAAATTGACTGAGCGGGGTTGGTTCCAGAAAGAAGTTGGTCATCGTGTTAGTCAAAAGTTGGATGCGATTTTTTACAAAGGTTTCTCAGAAGATGAAATTCGCCAGTTTGAAAATTATCAGGAACGTATTTTAGCCAATCTGAAAGAGAAAGAAAAAGAGGCTTAAATCATGTCAAAACAAGTCCAAAATGCGCAAAATTTATATATTCATGCCATTCAAGACGGGTGTGTTGCTGAGGCTCAAGCTCAGTCTGTAGGAGATACCTACATTCAACACTCGACAGGTGTGCCAGATGGGAAAGAAGGGTTTGCGGCTTTCTTTGCAAATTTCTTTGAGCGCCATCCCGAGCGTGAGATGAAGATTGTTCGCACTATTGAAGACGGCAATCTGGTCTTTGTCCATGTTCATCAATATCTCAATGGCGGGGAAGATCAATGGGTGACGACGGATACTTTCCGTGCGGATGAGAATGGCCGTATCGTAGAACATTGGGATGTTATTGACTACTATCGTGCTCCGGAAAATGGACAATTAGATCAGATTTTTGGAGATTTTGAGATTAAGGATTTGGACAAAACAGCAGAAAATAAAAAAACCGTTCGTCGTTTCTTGACAGAAATTTTCCAAAATGGGGAACTGGAGAAGTGGAGTGATTATGTTGCAGACGATTTGATTCAGCATAATCATGAGATTGGACAAGGAAGTGCTGCTTATAAAAACTATGTGGCTGAACATGGGGTTACTTTTGACTTTGTTTTCCAACTCTTAGGACAAGGAAACTATGTGGTCAGCTATGGGCAGACTCAGATTGATGGCGTTGCCTATGCCCAGTATGACATCTTCCGTTTGGAGAATGGCTTGATTGTTGAGCATTGGGATAATAAGGAGGTTATGCCTAAGGTAGAAGACTTGACGAACAGAGGGAAGTTTTAAAAGGAGATATTAAGATGAAAGCTGTGCTTGTCAAGGAAGCTGGAGGACCAGAAGTTCTGCAGGTTGTGGAAGTTCCAAAACCGACTGTTAAAGAAGGTTGGACCTTGGTCAAGGTGCAAGGATTTGGAATCAACCATAGCGAGATTTTTACTCGTCAAGGACTATCGCCGTCCGTTCAATTCCCACGGATTTTAGGAATTGAATGTGTGGGACTTGTAGAGGAGACCAATCGTCCCGATTTGCAGGTCGGGCAGCAAGTCATCTCCATAATGGGAGAAATGGGGCGCGCTTTTGATGGTGGTTATGCTGAGTATGTTTTGCTACCAGATGAACAGGTTTATCCTGTGAGGACAGAGCTTGATTTGGAAAGTTTAATCGCACTGCCTGAAACCTACTACACAGCATTTGGCTCTTATCTCAATCTCAAGATTGAGGAGGGAGATCGAGTTCTGGTTCGAGCAGCGACTAGTGGTGTTGGGATTGCTTTTGCAAAGCTTCTCAAAGGGCAATTTCCAAATGTCTATCTAGCGGGAAGTAGCCGTAGTCTGGGCAAGGAAGAGCAACTAAAGGAAGTAGGATTTGACCAGGTGATTTTGGATAAGGATGGCGTCTTGCAAACGGAAGAGCAGTTTGACAAGGTCTTGGATCTTGTTGGTCCGAGTGCTATTCTCGATACATTTGCTCGGACGGCAGATGGTGGAATTATCTGTTCTTGTGGCTTGCTGGGAGGTCAGTGGACTATTCCAGACTTTGACCCTATTGAAATGCTTTACCGCAATCTCTACTTGACTACCTTTGCTTCTGGCAATGTGTCTCAAGACAAGCTACAAGCTTTGGTGGACTTTGTGGAATGTTATCAGGTGGATGTTCGACCTGAAAAAGTATTTTCTACTGAGCAAATTCAGGATGCGCATGCTTATCTGGAAAGTAGCCAGTCTTTTGGCAAGGTTATCGTAAAAATTGAGGACAAAGAATGATTGAATATAAAAATGTAGCGCTACGCTATACAGAAAAAGATGTTTTGAGAGATGTCAATTTACGAATTGAGAATGGGGAGTTCATGGTTTTAGTTGGGCCTTCTGGGTCAGGTAAGACGACCATGATTAAGATGATTAATCGTCTCTTGGAACCAACTGATGGAAATATCTATATGGATGGTAAACGCATCAAAGACTATGACGAGCGTGAACTGCGTCTTTCCACAGGCTATGTCTTACAAGCGATTGCTCTCTTTCCCAATCTAACAGTTGCGGAAAATATTGCTCTCATTCCTGAAATGAAGGGGTGGACTAAGGAAGAGATTGTTCAGAAAACAGAAGAGCTTTTGGCTAAGGTTGGTTTACCAGTAGCTGAGTATGGACATCGACTTCCTAGTGAATTATCTGGTGGAGAACAGCAACGGGTGGGCATTGTCCGGGCCATGATTGGTCAACCTAAGATTCTACTCATGGATGAACCTTTTTCGGCCTTGGATGCCATTTCGAGAAAACAACTACAAACTTTGACCAGAGAATTGCACAATGAATTTGGGATGACTACCATTTTTGTCACCCATGATACGGATGAGGCTTTAAAGTTAGGGAATCGGATTGCTGTTTTGCAGGACGGGGAGATTTGTCAAGTGGCAACACCTGAGGAAATCTTATCTGCACCTGCGACCAGCTTCGTAGCAGATTTATTTGGAGGTGTTCAACATGGCTAATTTGATTTCTACCTTTCAGGAGCGCTTTGGTGATTGGGTAACAGCCCTTGGTCAGCACCTCCAGCTCTCTCTTCTGACCTTACTTGTGGCCATCTTCCTGACTATTCCGCTCGCTATCTATCTCAATAGTCACAAAAAAGCAGCCAATTGGGTGCTGCAAATTGCAGGAATCTTTCAAACCATTCCTTCAATGGCCTTGCTGGGTCTCTTTATCCCTCTCATGGGGATTGGCACACTGCCAGCACTGACTGCTCTGGTGATTTACGCTATTTTCCCAATTTTAGAAAATACTGTCACGGCTTTGAATGGGATTGATCCTAGTTTAGAGGAAGCTGGAATCGCCTTTGGGATGACCAAGTGGGAGCGACTCAAGAAGTTTGAACTGCCTCTAGCAATGCCCGTCATCGTATCAGGAGTTCGGACGGCAACAGTTATGATTATCGGGACAGCGACTCTAGCAGCCTTGGTTGGAGCTGGTGGACTAGGTTCTTTTATCCTTCTAGGAATTGATCGTCGCAATGCCAGTCTGATCTTGATTGGAGCAATTTCATCCGCAGTTTTGGCTATTCTTTTCAACAGCCTCCTTAAATGGATGGAAAAGGCCAAGCTTCGGACGGTTTTTGCAGCTTTTGCGGTCCTAATCCTCGGACTAGGCGCTTCTTACACGCCAAGCTTGATACCAAAACAAAGCAAGGATAATCTGGTTATTGCTGGGAAATTGGGTCCTGAGCCAGAAATTCTCATGAATATGTACAAGCTCCTCATCGAGGAAAATACGGATATGACTGTGACAGTCAAACCAAACTTTGGTAAGACTGACTTCCTTTATCAAGCACTGAAAAAAGGTGATATTGATATCTATCCTGAGTTTACCGGTACGATTACTGGGTCTCTCTTGCAGCCTGCTCCAAAGGTCAGCAATGATGAAGAAGAGGTTTTTGAAGCAGCGCGTGATGGAATCAAAAAACAGGACAATCTAGTCTTGCTCAATCACATGGCTTATCAAAACACCTTTGCCATCGCAGTACCTAAGAGTGTCGCCAAAGAATACAATCTTAAAACCATCTCTGACCTTAAGTCAGTTCAAGACAAGCTCAAGGCAGGGTTTACCTTGGAATTTAACGACCGTGAAGATGGGCATAAGGGGCTTCAGTCGGTCTATGGACTGAATCTCAATGTATCAACTATGGAGCCAGCCCTTCGCTATGATGCGATTAAATCAGGTGATATTCAGATTATGGAAGTCTACTCAACTGACCCTGAAATTGAGCGCTATCAACTTCAGATTTTAGAAGACGATAAGCACCTCTTCCCTCCTTATCAAGGAGCACCTCTCATGAAGGCTGAATTGTTAGAAAAACACCCAGAATTGGAATCTATTCTCAATAAACTGGCTGGTAAAATTTCTGAAAGCCAGATGAGCCAGATGAATTATCAAGTCGGCATTGAAGGCAAGCCTGCAGAACAAGTAGCCAAGGAATTTCTACAAGAACAAGGTTTGTTGAAGAAATAAATGGAGAGGAAAGTCAGGTGGCAGCCACTAGCAATTTTCTTCAGCAGACAAAATCCCATCTCGAATTATAGACGAGATGGGATTTTTAGTGTTAGAGTAAGATAAACAAGAGAGCAATCAAAGCCGCTAGTGTGCCCCTTATAATGTGGTGCGATATATGTTGGTTTTCTTGCTGTCGCCCATTCCAGTAAGCACCGTAGCAGATGATGCTAGAGCCCACTATCCATAAGATGATCGTTGCTAGTGGAACGAAGAAAAAGATAGCAAGAGCTAGTGAAGTAAGACAACTTCCCACCAAGATACACATGTTCCCTTGACAGTAATTTTTTTCTTTCATGGCTGCGAAAGCTGCCGCGAGATGAAGGAGGGAGAAAATAAGAGCCAATACAATCGTCAGAATTCCTAGGATAATAGAATTTAACATAGTTGATTCCTTTCTTCGTGATAGGATTAAATTTCGAGTGATTTTGTAGAAGTCATCTCAATCACATCTAAGTAAAATCTCACTACTTGGTCTTCAGTATAAGATTTTCCTTTTTTTAGCCACCAGGTCAGTGTTTCGATAAAGTTGGTTACTACAAAATGTTTGAGGTAGGAAGCCGGAATGTTTGGATAGGACTCTTGCAAATCATCCGCCACCATGGGATAGACGTGGTGTTCGAGCTCCTTGTGTAGTTGGCGGAGGAAGTAGTCGTTTTTGGAAAAAAGAAGACTGGTGACATGGTCTTGATTTTTTTGAAAATGCAAAAAAATATGTGCGAGGTAGTCCTCGGTAGTAAAGTGTCCTTCCCTTTCAAAGAGATGATGAAAGAGGTAGCGGCAGAGCTCATCTAAAAGCAGTTCCTTACTCTCGTAGTGACAGTAAAAAGTGGAACGCCCAACATCTGCCAAGTCAATGATATCTTGGACAGTAGTAGCATCATAGCCCTTGTCGTTCAAAACTTGTAGAAAAGCTTGATAAATGGCTTTTTTCGTCTTACTGACCCGACGATCTCTTTTTTGCATATAGACACTCGAGACAAACTGTTCAGAACTGAACAAGGCTGACAGTTTGCTTCTATCCTTTCTTTGGATTTTATTAGATAATACAAATGAAAGAAGTATATATACCTATTATACCAAAGGAGGGAGAGAAATGAGTTCTAAAACATCTATCTGGCTAGCCTTTTTCTTGAATCTATCATTTTCTGTTGTCGAATTTATTTTTGGAGGCATCTTCAATTCAAGTGCTGTATTAGCGGATGCGGTTCATGATTTGGGCGATGCCCTTGCCATAGGCTTATCAGCTTGTTTGGAAACTATTTCCAATCGTCAGGAAGACAAACGTTATACACTTGGTTATAAACGCTTCAGTCTGCTAGGCGCCATGCTGACTGCTTTGATCCTTTTGACAGGATCTTTCATGGTGCTCTTGGAGAATATTCCTCGTCTCCTATCCCCTCAGCCTGTCAACTACCAAGGGATGCTGTGGTTGGGGATTCTTGCGATTCTTATTAATCTCTTGGCTAGTCTAATCGTTCGTAAGGGTCAGACCAAGAACGAAGCTATCCTGACCTTGCATTTTCTAGAAGATATTCTAGGATGGCTAGCGGTTATTCTGGTTGCTGGTGTTTTGTATGTGACTGACTGGTACTTTCTCGATCCACTCTTGTCTCTTTTAATTTCTAGTTTTATCCTCTGGAAAGCCATTCCTCGTTTTTGGTCAACACTCAAGATTTTCTTAGATGCTGTGCCTGAAGGGATCGAGACTGCTAAGCTAGAGAAAGAGTTAGCAGCGCTAGCTAATGTTAAAAGTGTTAATCAACTCAGTATTTGGTCCATGGATGGTCTGGAAAATGACGCCATTGTTCATGTTTGCCTAGAAGAGATTGAACATATGGAGTATTGTAAAGAATCCATTCGTAATTTACTCAAAGATTATGGTTTTCAAAATGTTACCATTGAAGTTGATGCAAACCTAGCAAGTCACCAAACCCATAAGCGAAAAATTGAGGAGTTGGAAGTAGGTCAAAGTCATGGACATCATCATTCATAAGAAGTCGATTTTCTATTTGTTGATTATTTTTGATGAATTGTAAATGTAACATATTTACTCCATTATGAAATTGTGATAGACTACATATATCACTGAAAGGAGATAGACGATGTTACAGCTACAACACATTTCAAAAGTCTATCATACGGGCGATCAAGAGTTCCACGCGCTAAAGGATATCTCGATTCGCTTCCGTGAGAATGAGTTTGTCTCCATTCTTGGGCAATCGGGTTCTGGGAAAACCACCCTATTAAATATCATCGGGGGACTCGACCAATACACATCTGGTGATTTACTCATCCAAGGAAAATCAACAAAGCAATTTAAAGACCGCGATTGGGATAGCTACAGAAACCACACCATCGGTTTCATCTTTCAGTCTTATAATCTCATCGGGCACCAAACTGCACTCTCTAACGTAGAAATTGCAATGACTCTTTCGGGTGTTTCAAAAGCAGAACGTAAGAAACGTGCTATCGAAGTGCTCGAACGCGTAGGCCTAAAAGACCATTTATATAAGAAACCAAGTCAAATGTCTGGGGGACAAATGCAACGAATCGCGATTGCGCGTGCTCTTGTTAATGATCCAAAAGTCGTTTTAGCCGACGAACCGACAGGAGCGCTCGATTCTGAGACTTCTGTTCAAATCATGGATTTATTAAAAGACATTGCCAAGGAACGTTTGGTTATCATGGTGACGCATAACCCAGAGCTGGCGCAGAAGTACTCCACACGTATCGTACAAGTATTAGATGGAAACATCTTGAGCGACTCAAACCCATGCGAACCAACAGAGGAGACAAAGCAAGTCGACATCCAGTTCACGAAGACGAAGATGAGCTTTATAACCGCCCTTGTACTTTCCTTTAATAACCTATTGACAAAGAAAGGTCGTACCTTACTAACAGCTTTTGCGGGTTCCATCGGGATTATCGGGATTGCTCTTATCTTAGCCCTTTCCAATGGTGTGAGTGACTACGTTAAAAAGGTGCAGGAAGATACCCTCGTCTCTCTTCCACTGACGATTAGCGAGCAGAACCAGAGCAACTTGTTGGCGACCTCTCCAGATTTGAGCGAGAAGCCTTACAAGGATAATCATGAGCTCGGTGTCAATACGGTTTTAACGAATTTATTGAAAAAACAAATCGGAAAGAACGACCTAGCTTCCTTCAAGACTTACTTGGAGGAACACGCTTCGAAGGTCGAATCTCTCACAAAAGACATTCGTTACCGATACAATTTACAACCGTTTATCTATGCAAGTGATACTTCCAACGGACCCAAAAGTATTCTGCCTTCAACCTTAGCTGATGAAATAGAAACAGCGAATCAAACGATGAAGGGATACTTACAAAACCTCAACTACTGGAGTGAACTTTCTAGTGATTCTTCAATGCTAGAAAGCAAGTACGACGTGTTGGAAGGACGCTTCCCACAAGATAAGTCCGAGCTCGTCCTTATCGTAGATGAAAACAATCAAATTAGCGATTTGTTGCTCTATAGTTTGCGTTTCAAAGATCCCAGTGAATTGAACGATACGAAGAAGCTCGACGAACTCTCTTCTCAAACGTATCAATATAGTGATTTTATCGGAAAAACTTTCAAAGCAGTTGTCAATACAAACCGTTTTGTGAAAGAAAATAACTTATGGCTCAATAAGATTGATAATGCTTCTTATATGAAAACTCAAATCGAGAATGGGCTCCAACTTAAAATTGTGGGTGTCCTTCGCCAAAAAGACGGCACAAGTTCAGGCGTGAATACTCCTTCAGGAGGAATCGCCTACACAAGCGCCCTTATTGATTACACTTCCGAATACATTCAAAATAGTGATATCGTTAAGGAACAGGAAGCCAATCAAAATCTAAATGTATTTACGGGTAAAGAATTTGCCAAAGATCCTAAACCATTCAGTTCGGAGAATTTAACCGAAGAAGAAAAAATTCAGTTGGCCAAAATGACGCCTGAAGAACAAGCGCAGTATGTCCAACAATATAACGACAATTCGGCTTCAACTTACGAGGAAAACCTCGCAAAAATGGGCGTCATCAACAAATCCAAACCAGCTGCCATTGAGCTCTACACCTCTTCGTTCCAACAAAAACAAGACTTAAAAGAGTTCATAAACGCCTATAACACAGCGAAAAAAGAAGCTGGAGAAGACGATAAGGTACTCGCTTATTCAGATGATATCCAAACTATCATGTCTTCAATTACGACATTGGTTGGCGTAGTGACAACAGTACTCGTTGGCTTTGTGGCCATCTCACTCATTGTATCTTCTATAATGATTTCGATTATCACGTACATTTCAGTTCTCGAACGTACAAAAGAAATCGGAATCCTACGTGCAATGGGGGCTTCGAAGAAAGATATTCGTCGTATCTTCACTGCTGAAACAGCCATTGAAGGATTGATCTCTGGGGTGCTCGGTATCACGATTACCTTTCTTGCGACATTCCCAATCAATGCGATTGTTGCGAAAATGACAAATGTGGGAAATGTAGCGCAATTACCAATAGAAGTAGCTCTAATCCTTATCGGTATTTCGATTGTCCTTACCATGTTAGCCGGTCTAATCCCTTCACGCATCGCTGCTAAGAAAGACCCAGTCGAATCGCTTCGTAGCGAATAACAACTAAACCACAAAAAGGTGGATAAAGGAATATTTCTTTATTCACTTTTTCTATTGGCTGGAAACTATTAAAAACGTAATCGAAAAATCTCTCCTTATAAAACTTAAATCTCAAGAAGAAAAGACTATATTGGACTAAACTAGTGCCTTATCGCCGTTAATAATGATTGATACGAGCGAAAGCTTGACAAAAAGTGTATAATGAAAGTAAGAAACCAATAGAAAAGGAGTGGTTCTATGAAGAAAACAGTTTATACAAAAGCTGGTCAGGTTGGTCTTATTGAAGTGGAGCATCCGCAAATCATTGAGGCAGATGATGCCATTATTCGGATCGTTCGGACCTGTGTTTGTGGCTCTGATCTGTGGAGCTATCGCAATCCAGATATTGAAACTGGCCATCAGAATAGCGGGCACGAAGCGATTGGTATCGTTGAGGCAATTGGTGATGCAGTGACGACCGTTAAACCTGGCGATTTTGTTATTGCTCCATTTACTCATGGATGCGGGGAATGTGATGCCTGTCGAGCAGGATATGATGGCACCTGTGATCGTCATATTGGCAATAACTGGTCAGATGGGGTGCAAGCAGAATATATGCGCTTCGATTATGCCAACTGGGCGCTTGTAAAAATTCCAGGACAACCGTCAGACTATACAGAAGGTATGCTTAAATCCCTCTTGACACTGGCTGATGTGATGCCAACTGGCTATCATGCTGCGCGTGTGGCAGATGTGAAACCTGGGGATAAGGTGGTCGTGATTGGCGATGGGGCTGTTGGTCAATGCGCTGTTATCGCAGCTAAAATGCGTGGTGCATCTCAAATTGTTCTCATGAGTCGTCACGAAGACCGTCAACAAATGGCTTTGGAGTCAGGTGCGACAGCTGTTGTGGCTGAACGTGGTCAAGAGGGAATTGCCAAAGTCCGTGAAATCCTTGGTGGTGGAGCAGATGCAGCCCTTGAATGTGTTGGGACTGAAGCTGCCGTAGATCAAGCCCTTGGGGTTCTTCACAATGGTGGACGTTTAGGCTTCGTTGGTGTTCCTCATTACAATAACCGTGCGCTCGGTTCTACCTTTGCTCAAAATATTACAGTGGCAGGCGGTGCGGCCTCTGTCACGACTTACGACAAACAAGTTTTGTTAAAAGCCGTTCTGGATGGTGATATCAATCCAGGTCGTGTCTTTACTTCAAGTTATAAACTGGAAGATATCGACCAGGCTTATAAAGACATGGACGAACGCAAGACCATTAAGTCTATGATTGTGATGGATTAACAAAGAAAATCCTAATGGAGATTTGAGACTCTCTATTAGGATTTTTTGTTATGTTTAATTTGTTGAGTTATGGCAGCGTACTTTCCCTCAATGTCAGTTTGGTTCCCAGCATGGTCAGGCTGGGGATTTTGCGACCATGGAGAACTTCCTTGTTAAGAATATCCATACCTGCTCGGCCCATTTCCTCGGTATAGACAGTGATGCTAGAAAGGGGAGGATAGACCTGCTTGGTCAGGCTAGTGTCGTTAAAAGAAATGAGGCTGACGCGGTCTGGTAGGCTAATTCCAGCTTCTTGAAGGGCACGAAGGGCACCGATGGCTAAACTATCGCTGGCGGCGAAAAAGGCTGGTGGGAGTTTATCACCCAACTTGTGAATGGCCTCCTTCATCAGGTCATAGCCAGACTGGGCAGTAAAGATCCCCTGAAAGATCAGTTCTTCATGGTAGATACCTTTTGCTTGGGTAATGTCTTTGAAATTTTCTAGTCGCTTATCCTGGATAATTTCTTCCTGGTCGGTTGTTTCCTCAAGGCCTGTGAGAATTCCAATACGGTTCATACCTTGGCTGAGGAAATGGTCTACAACTTGTTTTACAGCAGTGTAAAAGTCAGTGATAATACAGGTATGTCCCAATGAAAGAGTATCGCTGTCTAAAAAGACTAGGGGTTTTTGGTATTCTTCAAAGGCAGAGATTTGTGATCGGCTGAACTTTCCAATACAGAGTATCCCAATTACTTCCTCGCTCAGAGTAAAAGGATGGTCGTTAAAATAGCGCAAGATATCATAGTCCAACTCTTGGGCTCTTTTTTCAATACCGAGACGAATCTGGTAGTAGTAGAGGTCGTCCAACTCCCCTTGTTCGCTGACCCATTGGATAATGGCAATCTTTTGCTTGGGTTTGTGGGATTCGCCTGTCTTGAGGTGCTTGGTGTAGCCCAGCTCTTCAGCGACGGTTAAAATGCGGTGTCGGGTTTCTTCTGTGACAGATAGGCTCTGGTCGCGATTGAGGACACGAGATACGGTCGCGATAGAGACAGAGGCTAGCTGTGCAATGTCTTTTAAGGTAGCCATAAATCCTCCTTCTTTTAGGTTAGTATATCATATTTTTCTTCTTTTTACCGATTGTTTAGTAAAACTTTAGTAAAAAGGATTGACCTTAGCAAAAGCCTTGGATACAATAGAAGAAAACGATTACACGTTGAGGCGACTTAACGGACAGTCAAAGGAGAATTCATATGACACAACATCTTACTGCTGAAGCCCTTCGCAAAGACTTTCTTGCCGTTTTTGATCAAGAAGCAGACCAAACTTTCTTTTCACCAGGACGTATCAATCTGATTGGTGAACACACAGACTACAACGGTGGGCACGTTTTTCCAGCGGCTATTTCCTTGGGAACATATGGAGCGGCTCGCAAGCGTGACGACCAAGTCTTGCGTTTCTACTCAGCCAACTTTAAGGACAAGGGTATCATCGAAGTGCCTCTTGCTGACCTCAAATTTGAAAAAGAGCACAGCTGGACCAATTATCCAAAAGGGGTTCTTCATTTCTTGCAAGAAGCTGGACATGTGATTGACAAAGGGTTTGATTTTTATGTTTATGGGAATATCCCAAATGGTGCTGGCTTGTCATCATCGGCATCTTTGGAACTCTTGACAGGTGTTGTGGCAGAGCATCTCTTTGATTTAAAACTAGACCGTTTAGATTTGGTAAAAATTGGAAAACAAACAGAAAATAACTTTATCGGAGTGAATTCTGGTATTATGGACCAGTTTGCTATCGGTATGGGTGCTGACCAACGGGCTATTTACCTAGATACCAATACCTTGGAGTATGACTTGGTACCACTTGATTTGAAGGATAATGTTGTTGTCATCATGAACACCAACAAACGCCGTGAATTGGCAGACTCTAAATACAATGAACGCCGTGCTGAGTGTGAAAAAGCTGTGGAAGAATTGCAAGTTGCCTTGGATATTCAGACCTTGGGTGAGTTGGACGAGTGGGCCTTTGACCAATACAGCTACCTGATTAAAGACGAAAATCGTTTAAAACGTGCTCGCCATGCTGTGCTTGAAAACCAACGTACCCTCAAAGCACAAGCAGCCCTTCAAGCAGGAGATTTGGAAACTTTTGGTCGTTTGATGAATGCTTCTCACGTTTCTCTAGAACATGACTATGAAGTAACTGGCTTGGAATTGGATACACTTGTTCATACTGCTTGGGCTCAGGAAGGTGTTCTTGGTGCTCGTATGACAGGGGCAGGTTTTGGTGGCTGTGCCATTGCCTTGGTGCGAAAAGATGCTGTTGAGGCCTTTAAGGAAGCTGTAGGCAAACACTACGAAGAAGTCGTTGGATATGCTCCAAGCTTCTATATCGCTGAAGTTGCAGGTGGCACTCGAGTTTTAGACTAGGAGAGAAGTAAATGGACGCTGTAATATTTGATTTAGATGGCTTATTAGCTGATACTGAGATCATTTCTCTAAAAGTTTATCAAGAATTGCTTGAAGATTTTGGAATTCCTTTCACAGAAGAAACCTATTCTAGAGAATACAGTGGACATAGGGAAGAGGAGAATGTTCAACGATTTTTGGATACCTATGATTTACCTTGGAACTTTGACCAAACCTTGGAAAAAGTTTATGAACTGGAAGCTCGAATATTAGCCAAAGGTGTAAATTTAAAAAAAGGTGCTAAAAATTTGCTTGCTTTTTTGCAAAGAGAAGGTATTCCAATCGCTCTAGCAACTTCAAGTGTTGAATCTAGAGCTAGAATGATTTTGGAAAGTAATGGGATACTGTCCCTATTTGACCATCTAGTTTTTGCAAAAGATGTAAAGCGAAGCAAACCTTACCCTGATATATTTTTAAAGGCCTGCAGTGATTTGAATGTTTTACCAGAGAATTGCTTAGTATTAGAGGATAGTGAAGCAGGGATTGAAGCAGCGTATAGAGCTGGGATACCAGTTATTTGTATTCCAGACTTAAAAATGCCAGCACAGTCTTTCTTAAATAAAACAGAACAAGTTTTTCAGGATTTAGATGCTGTCAGAGACTATTTAGAAAGTAAGAAGGAGAATCAATGAGTCAGGGAGTTCTAGATGCATTTATCACAGAAGTCATTACTGAAAGTTCATTTGAGGAGATTGATCGAATCTACCTAACCAATTGTGTTTTGGCTCGAGTGGGCGAAGGTGTTTTGGAAGTTGAGACTGATCTAGATGAGTTGATTGACCTCAAGGACCAGCTGGTTGAGGAGGCGGTTCGATTAGGGACGATTGAGGATAGTCAGACTGCGCGTGAAATCCTCGGTGCTGAACTAATGGATTTGGTAACCCCTTGTCCAAGTCAGGTCAATCGTGACTTCTGGGCAACTTACGCCCAATCTCCTGAGCAAGCGGTAGAGGATTTTTACCAGCTCAGCCAGAAAAACGACTACATCAAACTCAAGGCCATTTCTAAGAATATCGCTTATCGCGTTCCGTCTGACTATGGAGAGCTTGAGATTACCATTAACCTCTCTAAGCCTGAAAAGGATCCAAAGGAGATTGCGGCGGCTAAGTTGGTTCAAGCTAGCAATTACCCACAGTGTCAACTCTGTCTAGAGAATGAAGGCTACTATGGTCGGGTTAACCATCCAGCTCGTAGTAACCACCGAATTATCCGTTTTGAAATGGCCGGTCAGGAGTGGGGTTTCCAGTATTCGCCCTATGCTTATTTTAATGAGCACTGTATTTTCTTAGACGGCCAGCACCGTCCCATGGCCATTAGTCGTCAGAGTTTTGAGCGCCTGCTGGCGATTGTAGAGCAATTTCCAGGCTATTTTGCAGGTTCGAATGCCGACCTTCCAATCGTGGGAGGCTCTATTCTGACTCATGATCACTATCAAGGAGGCCGTCACGTGTTTCCTATGGAATTGGCTCCTCTGCAAAAGGCCTTCCGATTTGCTGGTTTTGAGCAGGTCAAGGCTGGAATTGTCAAGTGGCCTATGTCAGTGCTACGTTTGACTTCGGATTTCAAAGAAGATTTGATCAACTTGGCTGATAAGATTTTACAGGAATGGCGACAATATTCAGACCCTGCAGTGCAGATTTTGGCAGAAAGTAATGGAACACCACACCATACTATTACACCGATTGCTCGTAAACGCGACGGTCAGTTTGAGTTGGACTTGGTCTTGCGAGACAATCAGACATCGCCAGAGCATCCTGATGGCATTTATCATCCCCACAAGGATGTCCAACATATCAAGAAGGAAAATATCGGCTTGATTGAGGTCATGGGCTTGGCTATCTTACCACCTCGTTTAAAAGCAGAAGTAGAGCAAGTTGCCAGCTATATTGTAGGAGATGATGAAGCAGTTGTTGCTTATCATCAGGAATGGGCAGACCAGCTCAAAGCCCAACATCCGGGCCTAGCAGATAAAGAAAAAGCCCTTGAAATCGTCAAGGACTCTGTGGGTGCTATTTTTGCGCGTGTTCTGGAGGACGCAGGAGTTTACAAGCAAACGGAGCAGGGACAGGTAGCCTTTATGCGCTTTGTTGAGCAGGTTGGAATTTTACCAGACTAGGAGCTTTCTCCTTGCACAGTCCTATAAAAAGTAGTATCATAGTGTCGTTTGAACTATCAGGAGGAAACGATGAAAGATTTTCATTTTGATGCTATATCTGCCTTTGAAAATTACGAAATAGACAAAATGAGAGATGGTCATGTTGTGGTGACGACGAAAGTGGTGGACTCGTCGCTCAATTACTATGGCAATGCCCATGGCGGCTATCTCTTTACCCTTTGTGACCAAATCAGTGGTCTAGTGGTTATCTCGCTGGGGCTTGATGGAGTGACGCTCCAGTCCTCTATCAACTACCTCAAAGCAGGAAAGCTAGATGATGTACTGACCATTAAAGGAGAATGTGTCCATCATGGTCGCACAACCTGTGTCGTGGATGTCGATATCACCAATCAAGAGGGCAGAAATGTCTGCAAAGCAACCTTTACCATGTTTGTCACAGGCCAGCGGTCAGAGGAAAGACAGGTGAGGATATAAAGTACTGAGAGTTTACCTGCACTCTAAGGGTTAAATATTTTTTGTCGAACTTTTGGGGTGCAGGTTAGTTTTGATTCTCGCAGATGAACCAACTGCTTCACTAGACTCCAAAAACTCCGAGGGATTACTTTCTGTATTAGAATCTCTAAAAAATCCGAATCGGACCATTATTATTGCGACCCACAATCCTCTTATCTGGGAGTAAGTGGATCAAGTCATTCAAGTTACCGATTTATCGCATTGATGATAAGAGAACATTAAGTTAGAAGAAAGAGTCACAAATACACTTTGTGGCTTTTTTATTTCCATAAAAATGGTAAAATAGTAGAAGTAGAAATGGAGTTTGAGACATGAAAGTAATCGATCAATTTAAAAATAAGAAAGTCCTTGTTTTAGGTTTGGCTAAGTCTGGTGAGTCTGCGGCCCGTTTATTGGACAAGCTAGGTGCCATTGTGACAGTAAATGACGGCAAGCCTTTTGAGGAGAATCCTGCTGCTCAAAGCTTACTAGAAGAGGGAATCAAGGTTGTCACTGGTGAGCATCCTTTGGAATTATTAGATGAAGATTTCGCTCTGATGGTGAAAAATCCAGGTATCCCTTATAGCAATCCCATGATTGAAAAGGCTTTGGCAAAGGGAATTCCAGTCTTGACTGAGGTGGAATTGGCTTATTTGATTTCGGAAGCGCCAATTATCGGTATCACTGGTTCAAATGGGAAAACAACCACAACGACGATGATTGGGGAAGTTTTGACTGCTGCTGGCCAACATGGTCTCTTGTCAGGGAACATCGGCTATCCTGCCAGTCAGGTTGCTCAAACTGCAACAGCCAAGGACACACTTATCATGGAACTTTCTTCTTTCCAGCTGATGGGTGTTCAAGAATTTCATCCTGAGATTGCGGTTATTACCAACCTCATGCCCACTCATATCGACTACCATGGTTCTTTTGAGGCCTATGTGGCAGCTAAGTGGAATATCCAGAACAAGATGACAGCAGCTGATTTTCTTGTTTTGAACTTTAACCAAGACTTGGCAAAAGAATTGGCTACCAAAACACAAGCCACTGTTGTACCATTTTCAACATTGGAAAAGGTTGATGGAGCCTACCTTGCAGATGGTCAACTCTATTTCCGTGGCGAAGTGGTCATGGCAGCTGATGAAATCGGAGTTCCAGGTAGCCACAATGTGGAGAATGCCCTTGCGACTATTGCTGTAGCCAAGCTCCGAGGTGTAGACAACCAAACGATTAAGGAAACTCTTTCATCCTTTGGTGGTGTTAAACACCGTCTCCAATTTGTGGATGAAATTCAGGGTGTTAAATTCTATAACGATAGCAAGTCAACCAATATCTTAGCGACTCAAAAAGCCTTGTCAGGATTTGACAACAGCAAGGTCATCTTAATTGCAGGTGGTTTGGACCGCGGCAATGAGTTTGATGAATTGGTGCCAGATATTACTGGGCTCAAGAAGATGGTCATCCTCGGTCAGTCTGCAGAACGTGTCAAACGGGCAGCAGATAAGGCTGGTGTGGCTTATGTAGATGCGACAGATATTGCTGATGCGACCCGCAAGGCCTATGAGCTTGCGACTCAAGGAGACGTGGTTCTTCTCAGTCCTGCCAATGCTAGCTGGGATATGTACGCTAACTTTGAAGTACGTGGAGATCTTTTCATCGACACAGTAGCGGAGTTAAAGGAATAATATGAAAAAAATAGTATTTACTGGTGGGGGAACGGTTGGACATGTTACCCTCAACCTTTTGTTAATGCCTAAGTTCATCGAAGACGGCTGGGAAGTCCACTATATTGGGAATAAGCATGGAATCGAACACCAAGAAATCCTCAAGTCAAGCTTAAATGTGACTTTCCATTCCATTTCGACTGGGAAGTTGCGTCGCTATTTCTCTTGGCAAAATATGCTGGATGTCTTTAAGGTTGGTTGGGGAATTGTCCAATCGCTCTTTATCATGTTACGACTGCGTCCACAGGCCCTTTTTTCAAAGGGGGGCTTTGTCTCTGTACCGCCGGTTATCGCAGCGCGAGTGTCAGGAGTACCTGTCTTTATTCACGAATCGGACCTGTCTATGGGCTTGGCCAATAAAATCGCCTATAAATTTGCGACCAAGATGTATTCAACATTTGAGCAAGCTTCAAGTTTGTCTAAGGTTGAGCATGTGGGAGCTGTGACCAAGGTTTCAGACCAAAAAACTTCTGAACCAGATGAATTGGTGGATATCCAAACCCACTTTGATCCTAAATTGCCAACGGTATTGTTTGTCGGTGGTTCTGCAGGAGCTCGTGTCTTTAACCAATTGGTGACAGATCATAAGCAAGAACTGACAGAGCGCTACAATATTATCAATCTAACTGGAGATTCAAGCCTGAACGAGTTGAGTCAAAATCTTTTTCGTGTTGATTATGTGACGGATCTCTATCAACCCTTGATGGAATTGGCTGACATTGTTGTCACACGTGGTGGTGCCAATACGATATTTGAGCTCTTGGCCATGGCGAAACTCCATCTCATCGTACCATTGGGTCGTGAAGCAAGTCGAGGAGACCAGATTGAAAATGCAGCCTACTTTGTTAAGAAAGGCTACGCAGAAGAACTTCAAGAAAGTGACTTGACCTTGGAAAGCTTGGAGGCGAAACTCAGTCACCTGCTTAGTCACAAGGACCAATACCAAGCTAGTATGAAGGCTTCAACTGAATTAAAATCTCTTGATGATTTTTATGCCCTACTAAGAAAAGACTTATCATAAGGAAAATCAATGTCAAAGGATAAGAATAAAGAATCAAACCCCAAGAAAGAATTGTCTGAATGGCAGAAACGAAACCAGGAATATCTGAAAAAGAAGGCTGAGGAGGAAGCTACCCTAGCTGAGGAGAAAGAAAAGGAAAAACAAGCTCGAATGGAGGAAAACTCTAAGATGTTAGAGGAAGCCAAGAAATCATCGAGTGAGTCAGACGAGGAAGCAACAAGCCCAAGCAAGGAACCATCTGAAAAAGAAGAAAAATCTCAAAAGGATGATCCTAAAGTCAAAGAGGAAAAAGAGAAGAAGAAAAAAGAAAAACCTGCCAAGCCTAAAATTGCGCCTGTTCATATTTGGCGGGCAGTTAGTATCTTGGTACCGAGTGTTCTGGTTCTCCTCCTTTCTATCTATCTCTTGACTCCTCTTTCGACTATCAAGCATATCGATGTTAAGGGAAATGTCCAGACCCAATCGGATGACATTAAACAGGTTTCTGGCATTCAGGATAGCGACTATACTTTAGCTCTATTGTTGGAGAAGGAAACATACGCTGAGCGAATCAAGTCCAACCATTGGATAGAATCGGCGAAGATTGACTACAAATTTCCGACAAACTTTACGATTGAAGTCAAAGAGTTTGAGATTGTTGGCTACTATGTGACAGGTGAAGACCACTATCCAATCCTATCTAGTGGAACAATTGACTCAAGCCCTGTCAACCTTTTGAACCTGCCTGAGACCTACATAACAGTTACCTTTAACGATGAGCAGCAGGTGAAGGATTTGATGACGGGTCTTTCTAGCATTAGTGAGGATATAAAGAGTCAGATCCAGAAGATCGAACTAGCGCCAAGTAAGGCAACTGCCGATCTTCTAAAAATTACTATGCAGGATACAGATGAAATCTTGGTTCCCTTGTCAGAATTGAGTAAGAAATTGCCTTATTACAGCAAAATCAAGCAACAGTTAGCAGAACCGAGCTTCATCGATATGGAGGCAGGAATCTATAGCACTAGCCTGGCTGATAAACGTTTAGAAGAAGCTGAGGAAAAGGCTAAACAAGAAGCTAAAGAAGCAGAGAAGAAAAAACAGGAAGAAAAAAAAGCTGAAGAAAAGAAACAAGAATAAGAATCTTCAGTTTTTACTTGACAAGTGTCGTTATAAATAATAGAATAGTAGAAAACTTTTAAAGCAGTCCAGAGAGGCAGCTAAGGTTAGACAGTGAAAGGGTGGAGACTACCCGTTTTTCGTGGAACCTAGCTGCTAGCAGGTTCCTTTTTTTGAGCAATGGACTGTTAGCAAAGAATAGGAGAAAAGAATGCGTGAGAGTCGTCCGGTCATTGCTCTGGATTTTCCAAGTTTCGAGGAAGCCAAAGAATTTTTAGCCCTTTTTCCAGCAGAGGAAAAACTCTATGTCAAGGTAGGAATGGAAATCTACTATGCAGTAGGTCCCGAAGTTGTGCGTTATTTGAAATCATTGGGACATAGTGTTTTTTTGGATCTCAAATTGCATGATATTCCAAATACGGTCAAGTCAACCATGAAAATCTTGTCAAGTCTGGGTGTCGATATGACCAATGTTCAGGCTGCAGGTGGACTTGAGATGATGCAGGCCGCGCGTGAAGGCCTTGGTGATCAAGGGATTCTTATCGCGGTGACCCAATTGACCTCAACATCCGAAGAACAGATGCAAGACTGTCAAAATATCCAAACTAGTCTGCAAGAATCAGTGATTCACTATGCTAAGAAAACAGCTGAAGCTGGATTGGATGGAGTGGTTTGCTCAGCCCAAGAGGCACAGCTCATCAAGGAGGCGACAAACGAAGACTTTATCTGCTTGACACCAGGTATTCGACCAGCAGGTGCTGAAGCAGGGGATCAAAAACGCGTAGTGACCCCTGGTCAAGCCTATCAAATTGGTAGTGACTACATTGTAGTAGGCCGTCCTATCACACAGGCAGCAGACCCTGTAGCAGCCTACCATGCTATCAAGGAAGAATGGACACGCGATTGGGTCTAAAGCGTATTTGATTATAGATTTAAGGATAAGAAGGAGTATACCATGACACTTGCTAGAGACATTGCTAGCCATCTATTGAAAATTCAAGCGGTTTATCTCAAACCAGAAGAGCCTTTCACTTGGGCATCTGGGATCAAGTCACCGATCTATACGGATAATCGTGTGACCCTAGCTTACCCGGAAACTAGAACTTTGATTGAAAATGGTTTTGTGGATGCTATCAAAGCAGCCTTTCCAGAGGTAGAAGTCATTGCTGGTACAGCGACAGCAGGGATTCCACACGGAGCTATCATCGCGGACAAGATGAACCTACCATTTGCTTATATTCGTAGCAAACCAAAAGATCATGGAGCCGGAAACCAAATCGAAGGCCGTGTAGCCCAGGGGCAAAAAATGGTAATTGTAGAAGACCTGATCTCAACTGGTGGTTCAGTTCTCGAAGCGGTAGCAGCTGCCAAGCGTGAAGGAGCAGATGTTCTCGGTGTAGTAGCCATTTTTAGCTATCAACTAGCAAAAGCAGATAAGAACTTTGCAAATGCAGGCGTGAAACTGGTGACTCTCTCAAACTACAGCGAGCTCATCCACCTAGCTCAGGAAGAAGGCTACATCACACCAGAGGGATTGGATCTCTTAAAACGATTCAAAGAAGACCAAGAAAATTGGCAAGGATAGAGAAACTCATTTCTGAGATTTTAATGGAACTGATGCGTAGTATCGGTTCTTTTTAATTGACAAATGTAGATTTTGAGAGTATACTTAGAACTATAATTGACAAATGTAGATTTCGGAGGGATGCTAATGCAGATTTCAGATGCAGAATGGCAAGTTATGAAGATTGTTTGGATGCAGGGGGAGCAGACTAGTAGGGATTTGATCAAGGTTTTAGCGGAGCGGTTTGACTGGTCCAAGTCCACGGTTCAGACACTTTTGGCTCGTTTGGTTGAGAAAGAATGCTTGACCAGGAAAAAAGAGGGCAAGTCCTTTGTTTATTCAGCCCTTTTAACACTAGACCAAAGCCGATACTTGCTTGTCCAAGATATCAAGGACAAGGTTTGTTCTCGTAGGATGAAGAACTTGTTGGCTGATTTGATTGCTGAATGTGATTTTACTCTGGCTGACTTGGAAGACTTAGAAGCTGTGATTTCTAAGAAGAAATCAAGCGCTGTAACAGAAGTAAGATGTAATTGTATGTAAAGGAGACGTCATGTTAAATAGTATTGTAACCATTATTTGTATTGCCCTTATCGCGTTTATCTTGTTTTGGTTTTTCAAAAAGCCTGAAAAATCTGAACAAAAGGCCCAGCAAAAAAAGGGTTACCAAGAGATTCGAGTGGAAGTCAAAGGGGGCTATACGCCTGAGTTGATTATTCTTAAGAAATCAGTGCCAGCCCGTATCGTCTTTGACCGTAAGGACCCTTCACCCTGCCTAGATCAGATTGTTTTCCCAGATTTTGGAGTGCATGCGGACTTGCCAATGGGGAAAGAGTATGTAGTGGAAATCACACCTGAACAGGCTGGAGAGTTTGGCTTTGCATGTGGTATGAACATGATGCACGGTAAGATGATTGTAGAGTAGGAGGAAATGATGACTGAAATTGTGAAAGCAAGCCTAGAAAATGGCATACAAAAAATCCGTATCACAGCCGAAAAAGGTTATCATCCAGCTCATATCCAGCTTCAAAAAGGGATTCCAGCTGAGATTACCTTTCATCGAGCAACTCCTTCAAACTGTTACAAGGAAATTCTTTTTGAAGAAGAAGGAATCCTAGAACCAATCGGTGTGGACGAGGAGAAGACAATTCGTTTTACTCCTCAAGAATTAGGCCAACATGAATTTTCTTGTGGCATGAAGATGCAAAAGGGAAGCTATACCGTAGTTGAGAAGACTCGAAAATCTTTGTCACTTTTGCAACGTTTTTGGATTACCAGTATCTTTACTCTGCCTCTTGTTTTCCTCATGATTGGGATGTTGACAGGTAGCATTAGTCATCCAGTCATGCATTGGGGAACCTTTTTAGCCACAACACCTATCATGCTAGTGGCCGGTGGTCCTTATATTCAGAGCGCTTGGGCCAGCTTTAAAAAGCACAATGCCAACATGGATACCTTGGTTGCTTTGGGAACCCTAGTAGCCTACCTCTATAGCCTAGTTGCCCTCTTCGCTGGGCTCCCTGTTTACTTTGAAAGTGCTGGATTTATCCTCTTTTTCGTTCTTTTGGGGGCGGTTTTTGAGGAAAAAATGCGAAAAAATACTTCCCAAGCTGTGGAGAAATTACTAGATTTGCAAGCTAAAACAGCAGAAGTTTTGCGTGATGATCGCTATGTTCAAGTTCCCTTGGAGCAAGTAAAGGTAGGTGATCTGATTCGAGTACGTCCCGGTGAAAAGATTGCGGTTGATGGTGTTGTAGTCGAAGGCGTGTCCAGCATTGATGAATCTATGGTGACAGGTGAGAGCCTGCCAGTGGATAAAACAGTTGGAGATACTGTCATTGGCTCCACCATCAATAACAGCGGAACGCTTGTTTTTAGGGCAGAAAAAGTTGGTTCAGAGACTGTCTTGGCACAGATTGTAGACTTTGTGAAGAAAGCTCAGACCAGCCGAGCACCGATTCAGGATTTGACGGATAAGATTTCAGGAATTTTTGTCCCAGCAGTTGTCATTTTAGCGATTCTGACTTTTTGGATTTGGTTTGTCTTGCTTGGGGCTAGCTTTGTGACCTCTCTACTTTATGGGGTGGCAGTTTTGATTATCGCCTGCCCTTGTGCCCTAGGACTTGCAACACCAACAGCTCTCATGGTAGGGACAGGACGGAGTGCCAAGATGGGGGTTCTCCTCAAAAATGGAACGGTCTTACAAGAAATCCAGAAAGTCCAAACTCTCGTCTTTGATAAGACAGGAACTTTGACGGAAGGAAAACCAGTGGTCACTGATATCATTGGCGACGAGACAGAAGTGCTCGGTTTGGCAGCCTCTTTGGAAGAAGCCTCTCAACACCCACTGGCTGAGGCTATTGTCAAGCGAGCGACTGAAGCAAGACTTGAGCTTCATACTGTAGAAAATTTTCAAGCCTTGCATGGAAAAGGTGTTACAGGGCAAATCAATGGGAAACAAGTCTTGCTTGGAAATGCTAAAATGCTAGATGGAATGGATATTTCTGCTTATCAGGAAAAACTTGAAGAACTGGAAAAAGAAGCTAAGACAGTTGTTTTCTTGGCTGTTGATAATGAAATCAAAGGCTTGCTTGCCCTGCAAGATATTCCCAAAGAAAATGCTAAGCTCGCCATCAGTCAGCTGAAAAAACGTGGCCTCCGAACAGTTATGCTGACAGGAGATAATGCTGGCGTGGCGCGAGCCATTGCAGATCAGATCGGCATTGAAGAGGTCATTGCTGGTGTCTTGCCAGAAGAAAAAGCGCATGAAATTCATCAACTGCAAGAGGCTGGTAAAGTAGCCTTTGTCGGAGATGGTATCAATGATGCGCCAGCCCTCAGTGTGGCGGATGTGGGGATTGCCATGGGCGCAGGAACCGATATTGCTATTGAGTCGGCAGGGATTGTTCTTACTCACAATGATTTGACAGGAGTGGTTCGAGCCTTTGATATGAGTAAGAGAACCTTCAATCGTATTCTTCTCAACCTCTTCTGGGCCTTTATCTATAATGTTATCGGAATTCCGGTTGCAGCAGGAGTCTTTTCAGGAATTGGATTGGCCCTCAATCCAGAACTGGCTGGTCTAGCCATGGCCTTTAGTTCTGTATCTGTTTTAACCAGTTCACTCATGCTAAACTTTAGCAAAATAGACTAAAAGCGAGCTTGCTCGCTTTTTTATTATAAAACAGTTTTCTGAAGTGTTTTCAATCTGTGCTGTAATAGAGAATGCAAACTTCTGAGCACATTCTTAGGATACTCAAAGTAAATGTGGTAAATTAGGATTGTAAATTTACTGAATCGCTTTCAAACAACATATAAAAGCGCTTTTTGTAAATGTATGAAATTATTTTGAAGGAGAGTTATCATTATGACTCAAGGGAAAATTACTGCATCTGCAGCAATGCTCAACGTATTGAAAACATGGGGCGTAGACACAATCTACGGTATCCCATCAGGAACACTCAGCTCATTGATGGACGCTTTGGCTGAAGACAAAGATATCCGCTTCTTGCAAGTTCGCCACGAAGAAACAGGTGCTCTTGCAGCGGTCATGCAAGCTAAATTCGGCGGCTCAATCGGGGTTGCAGTTGGTTCAGGTGGTCCAGGTGCGACTCACTTGATTAACGGTGTTTACGATGCAGCTATGGATAACACTCCATTCCTTGCTATCCTTGGATCACGTCCTGTTAACGAACTCAACATGGATGCCTTCCAAGAATTGAACCAAAACCCAATGTACAACGGTATCGCTGTCTACAACAAACGTGTCGCTTACGCTGAGCAATTGCCAAAAGTAATCGACGAAGCTTGCCGCGCAGCAGTTTCTAAAAAAGGTCCAGCTGTTGTTGAAATCCCAGTAAACTTCGGTTTCCAAGAAATCGATGAAAACTCATACTACGGTTCAGGTTCTTACGAGCGTTCATTCATCGCTCCTGCTTTGAACGAAGTTGAAATTGACAAAGCAGTTGAAATCTTGAACAATGCTGAACGTCCAGTTATCTATGCTGGTTACGGTGGTGTTAAAGCAGGTGAAGTGATTACTGAATTGTCACGTAAAATCAAAGCACCAATCATCACAACTGGTAAAAACTTTGAAGCGTTTGAATGGAACTATGAAGGTTTGACAGGTTCTGCTTACCGTGTTGGTTGGAAACCAGCCAACGAAGTTGTCTTTGAAGCAGACACAGTTCTTTTCCTTGGTTCAAACTTCCCATTTGCTGAAGTTTACGAAGCCTTCAAGAACACTGAAAAATTCATCCAAGTCGATATCGACCCTTACAAACTTGGTAAACGTCATGCCCTTGACGCTTCTATCCTTGGTGATGCAGGTCAAGCAGCGAAAGCAATCCTTGACAAAGTAAACCCAGTAGAATCTACTCCATGGTGGCGTGCAAACGTGAAGAACAACCAAAACTGGCGTGATTACATGAACAAACTCGAAGGTAAAACTGAGGGTGAATTGCAATTGTACCAAGTTTACAATGCAATCAACAAACATGCTGATCAAGACGCTATCTACTCAATCGACGTAGGTGACACTACTCAAACATCTACTCGTCACCTTCACATGACACCTAAGAACATGTGGCGTACATCTCCACTCTTTGCGACAATGGGGATCGCCCTTCCTGGTGGTATCGCTGCTAAGAAAGACAATCCAGATCGCCAAGTATGGAACATCATGGGTGACGGTGCATTCAACATGTGCTACCCAGACGTTATCACAAACGTTCAATACGACCTTCCAGTTATCAACGTTGTCTTCTCAAATGGTAAATATGCCTTCATCAAAGACAAATACGAAGACACAAACAAACACTTGTTTGGTTGTGACTTCCCTAACGCGGACTACGCGAAAATCGCTGAAGCTCAAGGAGCTGTTGGATTTACAGTTGACCGTATCGAAGATATCGATGCAGTTGTTGCAGAAGCTGTTAAATTGAACAAAGAAGGTAAAACTGTTGTTATCGATGCTCGCATCTCTCAACATCGTCCACTTCCAGTAGAAGTACTTGAACTCGATCCAAAACTTCACTCAGAAGAAGCAATCAAAGCCTTCAAGGAAAAATACGAAGCAGAAGAACTCGTACCATTCCGCCTCTTCTTGGAAGAAGAAGGATTGCAATCACGCGCAATTAAATAATTCCTCTCGTCGAAAATCAAATGTAAATATTGAAGATTTTATTCTTTGATTTTCTTAGAGCAGAACTTGAAAAGATCGGAGTAATCCGGTCTTTTTATGGAGGATAGTAAATGAATTTAAATCAATTAGATATTATCGTTTCAGATGTTCCTCAAGTCTGTGCTGACTTGGAGCGTATTTTGGATAAAAAAGCCGATTATGTTGACGACAGTTTTGCTCAGTTCACGATTGGCAGTCATTGTCTCATGTTGTCACAAAGTCATTTGATTTCTTTGGAAAACTTTCAGTCAGGAATCATTCTTCACATTGAGGTTGAGGATGTAGAGCAGAACTACCAACGGTTGAAAGATCTTGGTATCACAGTTTTAAACGGCCCAGTTGTAACCGATTGGGGGACAGAATCCTTGCTTGTAAAAGGTCCAGCTGGTTTAGTGATTGATTTTTATCGTATGAAATAGGGCGCGTAGTCATTTGACGTTAACCTTAGATATTTTTAAAACAGAAATTGAGGATGTGAATTATTAAAAGATCGGAGTAATCCGGTCTTTTTCTGTTTCCTCTTTCTTATCACAAGATTGTGATAGTTTACATCTTCATAACAAAATCTTCAAAGTCTTGATTGTTTTGAAAAAAGATTATAAAATATGATTCATAAAAACGAAAGAGGTTTTGAAAATGTCTGAAAAACAAATGAAAATTTTGGGTTGGGTAGCGACCTTCATGTCCGTTATGATGTATGTGTCTTACTTCCCACAAATCATGAACAACTTGGCTGGTCAAAAAGGAAACTTCATCCAACCCTTGGTCGCAGCCATCAACTGTAGTTTATGGGTTTATTACGGCTTGTTCAAAAAGGAAAGAGATATTCCCCTTGCTGCTGCCAATGCACCAGGTATCGTTTTTGGCCTAGTAACGGCTATCACAGCTTTGATTTAAAAAGTTTAAAATAGTTAGTATTCTTGTATCCTTTTTTATATTCTGTTAAAATAGAAGCCTAACGAAAGTTTAGGAGTGAATCAAGATGTCGACGAGTTTCTTTTTATTATTTGGCTGTATGATACTAGCGTTTGCTGCCTTTACGTATTTTATGTTCAATGAGTTGATTTTTAGTAGTTATTTAGATGATAAAAAATGTACTGAAAAAACTGAAGGAAAAATCACAAGATATTCTGCATTTCTTTATAACGATGTTAGTCTCCCAGTTGTAGAATATACTGTTGACGGGAATCAGTATAAGGTAGTGGGACCAAAATTTCTTTCTAGCGTATCAAAAACAGTTGCAACACCACTTAATTCTATCGTTTCTGAAGTAAAGTTGGAAGGTTTCGATAATGGAGAAATTCCACAAGTGTTAAGGTATCAGGTACGGCGAAATAGTTTCATTTCTGTAACAAAATCACCACTTATGGAGCGCTTCCCAATCGGCGGAAAGGTTACTGTTTACTATGATCCGAACAAACCTAAACTTTCTTACGTGGAAAGACCATTAAAGCCAGGTCGATTTTTATGGCTGACTAAATTATCAGTCTATCTTCTTATTCTAATGATGCTTGTTTCAGCTGTTTACATCATGTTTGTCCTTCCAAATCTTGTCAAATAGAAGTTGATTATTTTGTTCCCAAGCTCAACTTTCCATCATACGGTTCTATGTTTATACATAGAATCGTTTTTTGCTGAAGAAATCTTTGAAGAGGATTTCTTTAAAAAATCGAACCCTAAAAATTTGTCGGATTAAATGGAATCATATAATAGTATCATTATTCCGCAGTATTTCACAAGTAAAGGTCTGGATATTGGGGTATAATATAAGTAAATGAAGCAGTAAAATAAGAAAGTGGATAGAGATATGACTGAAAAACTAACTTTTCCAGAAGGATTCCTCTGGGGTGGTGCAACGGCAGCTAATCAATGTGAAGGTGCATATAATCAGGACGGTCGAGGTCTTGCTAATGTGGATGTGGTACCGATTGGTCCAGATCGTGAAGCCATAATCACAGGTCAGAAAAAGATGTTTTCTTTTGAGAAGGGCTATTTTTATCCAGCTAAGGAAGCCATTGATATGTACCATCATTATAAGGAAGATATCGCACTTTTTGCAGAAATGGGTTTTAAAACCTATCGACTTTCCATTGCTTGGACTCGGATTTTTCCTAAGGGTGACGAAGCGGAGCCAAATGAAGCTGGTTTGTCTTTTTATGAGGATTTATTTAAGGAATGCCACAAGTATGGGATTGAGCCTCTGGTGACCATCACGCATTTCGATTGTCCCATGCACTTAATTAGGGAGTATGGTGGTTGGCGCAATCGTCTTATGTTGGACTTTTACGCAAATCTTTGTCGCACCCTCTTTACCCGTTACAAGGGCTTGGTCAAATACTGGCTAACCTTCAACGAAATCAATATGATTCTGCATGCCCCCTTTTTAGGAGCAGGGATTTGTTTTGAAGAAGGAGAAAATCAAGAACAGGTCAAATACCAAGCAGCCCACCATGAGTTAGTAGCCTCGGCTATGGCGACTAAAATTGGCCACGAGATTGACCCAGAAAACAAGGTTGGATGTATGTTGGCAGCAGGGCAATACTATCCCAACACAGCCCACCCTAGAGACTACTGGGCAGCCATGGAAGAAGACCGTAAGAGCTACTTTTTCATTGATGTTCAAGCGCGTGGGGAATATCCAAACTATGCCAAGAAGCAGTGGGAGCGTGAGGGAATTAATATTGAAATGTCGACAGAAGATTTGGACTTGTTAAAGAATCACACTGTTGATTTTGTTTCCTTCTCTTATTATGCGAGCCGAGTGGCTTCAGGCGATCCAGAAGTGACAAACCTGACTGCTGGAAATGTCTTTGCTTCCATCAAGAACCCTTATCTAGAATCTTCTGAATGGGGGTGGCAGATTGACCCACTGGGGCTTCGTATCACTCTCAATGCCATCTGGGATCGTTATCAAAAGCCCATGTTCATCGTAGAAAATGGACTCGGTGCTGTTGACATGCCAGATGAAAATGGCTATGTAGCAGATGACTATCGGATTGCGTACTTAGAGGCTCACATCAAGGCTATGCGAGATGCCATTTACCAAGATGGAGTTGACTTGCTTGGTTATACGACCTGGGGTTGTATCGATCTGGTTTCAGCTGGAACAGGTGAAATGAACAAGCGCTATGGATTTATCTATGTGGATCGTGATAATGCAGGTCAAGGAAGCCTCAAACGGAGCAAGAAGAAATCCTTTTACTGGTACAAGAATGTCATTGCCAGCAATGGTGCAAGTATTGAGTAGAGCACATTTGTTCACTATTTTTATAAAATCTTCTCTCTACTTTATAAGATGTGAAAAAGAGTTCAATTAGACCAGGCTTTTTGCTATAATGAAGTGAGAAAAACAGACAGGAGATCAAGATGTCAGAACCATTATTTTTACAATCAGTTATGCAAGAAAAAATCTGGGGCGGAACCAAGCTACGTGATGAGTTTGGCTACGACATCCCAAGTGAAAAAATTGGCGAATACTGGGCTATCTCAGCCCACCCAAATGGTGTTTCCAAGGTAGCAAATGGTCGTTTTGAGGGAACAGACCTAGCTACTTTATATGCAGAGCATCGTGAGTTGTTTGGTAATCGTCCAGAACCTGTATTTCCACTTTTGACCAAAATTCTTGATGCCAACGATTGGCTCAGTGTCCAAGTTCACCCAGACGATGCCTATGGACTAGAACATGAAGGCGAGCTCGGAAAAACAGAGTGTTGGTACATTATCGCTGCAGACGAAGGTTCAGAGATTATCTATGGTCATAATGCCAAGTCAAAAGAAGAACTCCGCCAGCAAATCGAAGATAAAAACTGGGATGGTTTATTAACAAAAGTCCCTGTCAAGGCTGGAGATTTCTTCTATGTACCAAGTGGTACCATGCACGCTATCGGGGCGGGTATCTTGATTCTTGAAACCCAGCAGTCTAGCGATACAACCTACCGTGTCTATGACTTTGACCGTAAGGATGACAAGGGCAACTTGCGTGAACTTCACCTTGAAAAATCTATCGATGTTTTAAATATTGGAGAGCCTGCAAATAGCCGTCCTGTAACTGTCAAAGCTGATGATTTGCGTTCAACTCTTCTTGTGTCTAATGACTTCTTCGCAGTTTACAAGTGGGAAATTACTGGAAAAGTTGACTTTGAAAAGACAGCTGACTACAGCTTATTTAGTGTCTTGGCTGGCCAAGGTCAGCTTACTGTTGACGGAAAAAACTATCCAATCCAAAAAGGCAGCCACTTTATCCTACCAAGTGATGTCGAAGCTTGGACTTTGGAAGGGCAAGGCTTGGAATTGATTGTTAGTCATCCATAAAAAAGAAAGGGCCTGAGTTTACTACTCAAGTCCTTTTTGATTACATAAATTGGGCGATAAAAACCACAATGATGATAATAGGAATGATAAAACGAAGAAGGAAGAGCCAGAACTTGAAAAGTCCTTGTTTCCATGGTGTTTCATCAAGATGAAGTTCCTCCATGGCTAAGGCCTTCTTGAAAATATATCCTGTAAAGAGGGATAAGCAGAGGGCTCCAAATGGCATGAGAAGATTGGAAACCAAGAAGTCCATAGCATCAAAGAAGGTCTTCCCAAAGATATGAACATTTGCCATGACACCGTAAGAAAGAGCTGAAGGAATTCCAAAGACAAAGGTCAAGATTCCTAAAATAGCACTCCACTTAGCACGCTTACTGTTGTCCTGGTTGGTGATATTGCCCACATTGATTTCCAGCATCACGACAGAGGAAGTAACCGTCGCAAAGAGGAAGAGCAAGAGGAAAAGGATGTAGAAAATGGTTCCAAAAGGTATCTTGTCAAAGAGTTGAGGCAAGACGATAAAGAGCAGGTTTGGTCCCCCTTCAGACTGGATATTGAAGGCTGACATGGCTGGGAAAATGGCTAGTCCTGCCATGATGGATACTGAGATGTTCATGGCTACGATGGAAATCCCTGACTGAACTAGATTGGTTTTCTTGTCCAAGTAGGAAGCATAGGTCAGCATGGCTGTCACCCCTAGTGAGAGGGCAAAGAAAGATTGTCCCAGAGCGTAGAGGAGGCCAGCGCTAGTTAGTTTTGTAAAGTCTGGTTTGAGAAAGTAGAGAACCCCTTCCATGGCATTTGGCAAGCTGAGAGAGCGCCCAATGATCACGACAAAGATGATAAAGAGCAGGGGCATCATGACTTTTGAGGCTCTTTCAATCCCTTTTTGAACCCCACGTGATACAATAAAGATATTCAATAAGATAAAGGCTGCTTGAGCTCCTAGGGCAATGGCTGGATTTGAAATGATTGAAGTAAACAACTGAGCATAATCACCCGTACCGCCAAGCTGGAATAATTTCCCAAACTCAATACTTAGATAGACTAAAATCCATCCTCCGATAACACTGTAAAAGGATAGGAGGATAAAGAGGGCAAAGGCACCAATCCAACCGATAAAGTTGTACTTGTTATTCTTGCCTAGTTTTCCAAAGGTTTTGATAGCGGAAACGCCAGCACTACGGCCAAGGGCAAACTCAGCCAGCAAAAGGGGGAAACCGATTAAAATGGTAGAAATAAGAAAGACTAGTAAAAAGCCTCCACCGCCATTAGCAGCAGTCATGTAGGGAAATTTCCAAACGGCTCCAAGTCCAATGGCTGAGCCAGCAGATGCTAGAATAAAGCCTAGTTTCGAGCCCCATTGCGATTTTTCTGACATAGTTGAAACTCCAATCTCGTTTTTTAAAATAAGAAAAGGCTACTTGAGTTGTCAAATAGCCTTCTCTCAATGGCTCTTTATGAACCTTCTGTTTGATTGATAGACTTGACTATCCTATCATGTTTTCTAAGGTCTGTCAAGAAAACCATTTTCAAGTTTTCACACCTTTCTCAAATAGTTAAAAAAATTTCGCAAAAACACTTGACTCTGACCTAAGGGGAGGGGTTATACTATCCTTGTAAGGAGGAAGTCATGTACCATATAAAAGAAGCTGCGCAGCTTTCAGGTGTCTCTGTCAAGACCCTGCATCACTACGATAAGATAGGACTCTTGGTTCCCTTAAAGTCGGAAAACGGCTATCGAACCTATAGTCAAGAGGATTTGGAACGCCTTCAGGTCATTCTGTATTACAAATATCTAGGTTTTTCTTTAGAAAAAATAGCAGAGCTGTTAAAGGAAGAAAGGACAGATTTATTGCTCCATTTGACCAGGCAGTTGGACTATCTAACTCTAGAAAGGCAACATCTGGATACCTTGATTTCCACCTTGCAAAAAACCATTCAAGAACAAAAAGGAGAAAGAAAAATGACGATTGAGGAAAAATTCACTGGATTTAGCTATCAAGACAATCAAAAATACCACCAAGAGGCGGTAGAGAAGTATGGACAGGAAGTCATGGGCCAAGCGCTTGAACGCCAAAAAGGTCGCGAAGAAGAGGCCACAGCCGCCTTCAACCAAGTTTTTCAAGCCTTGGCACAAAACCTTAAAAATGGACTAGCTGCAACAGCGGTCGAAAACCAAGAGCAAGCAGCCAAACTATTGCAAGCTATTCGTACTTATGGATTTGACTGCTCTATTGAAGTATTCGGTCATATCGGTAAAGGCTACGTCTACAACCCAGAGTTTAAGCAAAACATTGACAAATTTGGACCTGGAACAGCCCAGTACACATCAGATGTCATTACCCACTATGTTCAAACTCAGATAAAATAAGCATCGCTGGAGATTTGTCCTGCTCCGCTAAAAAAGCTAAATCTTCTGTTTAACTTTTTAGGGAGCAGGTCATTTTAGTTGTTATCTTTTTGGAAAGCATTCTGGCCCCAGACTCTTTACTTTGTTGCTAAAGGGAAATTCATTTTTAAAGTTTTTGCATTGTCAACTCTGAGTGATTAGTTCGCCTTGATAAAATCAGTAAAAAAAGATATGATAGTAGGAGAAAAATGAGGTCAAGAGTGATGGATAAAAATAGAATTGGAACAGAGACACAGCAGGTGCTTGAGGATGTTTTGGATAAGGCTGGATTGCGTGAGGGGGCTCTCTTTGTCCTTGGACTCTCCTCTAGCGAAGTTTTAGGCGGCCATATAGGCAAGGAATCAAGCCAAGAAATTGGCGAAATTATTGTGAAGACGATTCTGGATATCCTGGAGGAAAAAGGGATTCATCTAGCCGTTCAAGGTTGTGAACATGTCAATCGTGCACTCGTCGTTGAACGTCAAGTGGCGGAGCAATTTGGTCTGGAAATCGTCAGTGTCCTACCTACTCTTCATGCGGGAGGTTCGGGTCAGCTAGCTGCCTTTAAGTTTATGCAGGATCCAGTTGAGGTTGAATTTATCAAGGCTCATGCGGGATTGGATATCGGAGATACCGCAATTGGCATGCATGTCAAGCATGTGCAGGTTCCGATTCGACCAGTTTTGCGTGAGATTGGGCATGCCCATGTAACGGCTCTAGCTAGTCGCCCAAAACTCATCGGAGGTGCGCGTGCGCAGTATCCACAAGATTCTATTAGAAAGATATGAGAATGAAAAAAAGAAAAGAACAGTTTCAAAAAACCCTAAAGTATTCTATTCGTAAATTGACTGTTGGAGTTGGTCCTGTAGCAATCGGGGCCTTTCTTGTTGGTGCCAGCTTGTTATTAACTGGTAGAGTCCAAGCAGATGAATTAGCTGAAGTGAATTCGGTCCATTATCGATATTTGGCAGAGCAAGAATTAACCGAATCTGAAAAAGCCTTGATTCATCATGAAGTTCCTACAGAATTTCATGACGAAGATATTATTTATGTCGTTTATCGCAAGAAGGCAACTAACAGTCAACAACTTCCCTATACAGGAAGTAAAGAATTTGCTTTAGCAAGTCTTGGTCTTGCAACAGCATCTTTAGCTGTTTTTTTGGTGTCTAAAAAACAGCGTCGGAAAGTTCTTGGAGTGCTTTTGATTGGTTCTCTTGGTGTCAGCAACTTCATTCCTTTTGCTACTTTTGCCTTTGAGAATAAAGAATTACTTTCTTACAATCAAACGATCTCGGCCTCTTCAAATGAAGAATTAGCAAAGGGGATACTCAATATAGAAGGATATGAGTATATTGGTTATTTTAAAGGAATTGACACAAAAGTAGCTAGTTTTTCTAAAAAAGGGAAATCTCTAGTCCAAGACAATGCCCCAGATTATACTGGGAAACTTGAAAGTAAAGGTACCCAAGAAGAAGGCAAAGAAGGTCAATCCCTTGTCCAAGATAGTTTGCCAGCCTATATTGGAAAACTTGAAAGCAAAGGCACCCAGGAAGCTGGTCAAGAAGGTCAATCCCTAATTCAAGATAGTTTGCCAGCGTATACTGAAAAACTTGAGAGCAAAGGTACACAAGAACCCGGCAAGGAAGGTGACTCCCTTGTTCAAGATAGTTTGCCAGCCTATACTGAAAAGCTTGAGAGCAAGGGCACTCAAGAAGTAGGTAAAGAAGGTGACTCCCTCGTTCAAGACAATTCCCCAGCGTATACTGACAAGCTTGAAAGCAAGGGCACTCAGGAACCCGGCCAGGAAGGTGACTCCCTTGTTCAAGATAGTTTGCCAGCGTATACTGAGAAACTTGAGAGCAAAGGTACACAAGAACCCGGCAAGGAAGGCGAGTCCCTTGTTCAAGATAGTTTGCCAGCGTATACTGGAAAACTTGAAAGCAAAGGCACTCAGGAACCCGGTAAAGAAGGTCAATCTCTAATTCAAGATAGTTTGCCAGCCTATACTGAAAAGCTTGAAAGTAAAGGTAGCCAAGAACCCGGTAAGGAAGGTGACTCCCTTGTTCAAGATAGTTTGTCAGCGTATACTGAAAAGCTTGAAAGTAAAGGTACCCAAGAAGTAGGTAAAGAAGGCCAATCTCTAATTCAAGATAGTTTGCCAGCCTATACTGAGAAACTTGAGAGCAAAGGTACACAAGAACCCGGCAAGGAAGGCGAGTCCCTTGTCCAAGATAGTTTACCAGCCTATACTGAAAAGCTTGAAAGTAAAGGCACTCAGGAAACTGGTAAGGAAGGTGACTCCCTTGTTCAAGAGGACCTTCCAGAATATACAGTAACTGAAGGAATAATTACTAAAGACACAATCGCAGAGATTGACTACCAGACGGAAATCATTGATGATCCTACAAAATACACTGACGAAGAAATAGTGGTTCAAAACGGTGAAAAAGGGATCCAAGTTACCAAAACGACTTATAAAACTGTCGAAGGTGTTGAGACTGACCAAGTTTTAAATACAACAACCACTGTCATCAAAAAACCGGTCACTAAAAAAATAAGTCGTGGTACGAAACCAATAGAAGGAACTCTTGTAGAAGAAAGTCTTGAAAAAATTCCGTTTAAAGAGATAGTCGAAGAAGACGCGCAATTGAAAAAGGGCGATAAAGTTACGGTCCAAGAAGGAAAAGACGGTCAGAAAAAGGTTATCAGAACCTACAAGACCATCAAAGGAATCAAGACGCAGGAAGCGCCTGAAATTCTTGAACAGGTCATCGAGTTAGCCCAAGACCGTATTGTTAAACTAGGTACCAAAAACTTCGAAAAGCCAGTGTTGACTTTTTCAAGGGTTGATATTAAGGATTTGAAACGCTCATCTCAGATTCACTATAATCTGGAAAATCCAAGTAAGGCAGCGATTAAATCGATCACTTTAACTCTGAGAAAAGGCGACGAAGTCGTCAAAACCATGACGGTTTCACCGGATAACTTGACTGCAACTCTAACAGATTTGCAATATTACAAGGATTATAAACTCGAAACAAAAATGGTTTATGATCGTGGTGAAGGAAACGAGGAAGAAATTCTCAAAGAAGAACCACTGAGAATTGATTTAAAAAAGGTCGAAGTTAAAAATATAAAAGAAATAAGCCTCATAAGTGTTGACGACAATGGCGTGGAAACGGATAGTAGCTTCTTAACCTCTGTTCCAAGTGATGTAAGACCTTACTATCTAAAAATTGCTACACGCGATAATAAGGTGACGCGTCTTGCGATTGACAAAATTGAAGAAGTGATAGTCGATGGAAAAACGCTTTATAAGGTCACTGCCAAAGCGCCTGACCTCGTTCAGCATACGGATGGTAACCAGCTCAGTGAAGAATACGTTCATTATTTTGCCAAACCAAAAACTCATGAGGAGAATGTCTACTACGACTTCAATGAACTTGTAAAAGCTATGCAGGCCAATCCATCTGGTGAATTTAAAATTGGTGCAGACTTGAATGCGGTTAATGTTCCTGCAGCTGGTAAATCATATGTAACGACGAAGTTCCGAGGCAAGCTATCAAGTGTAGACGGTCAACGATACACGATTCATAACTTGGAACGTCCACTATTAAGCGATACTGAAGGCGCCCACATCCATGACCTTAACCTTGGTAAAGTAAACATTCATATGCCATGGGCAAATAGAGTTGCTCCCTTGGCTGCTGTTATAAAAAACACAACGATCAATAATGTGAAAGTAACGGGTACAGTTGTTGGAAATAATGACGTATCAGGTTTGATCAATAAAATTGATAATAACGGTAGATTAACAAATGTGGCATTCATTGGTAAGCTTCATGCTGGTGGGAACCAAGGCGCCTTTCTTGCTGGAATTGTTGGAGAAAACTGGAAAGGTTCTGTTGAGAAGGCCTATGTTGATGCACAAATAACGGGTAATAAAGCGAAAGTTGCTGGCATCGCCTATTGGTCACAAAATGGTGGGGACAACCATGCAGTTTATCGGGACGGAGCCATTAAAAAATCTGTAGCTAAAGGTACTATCGATGTGAGAGAACCGATTAGCGCGGGTGGTATTGTAGGCAGTACAAATGCCTTGGGCTCCGTTGAAGACACTGTTTCAATGATGAAAGTTAAGAACGGTGAGATTTTCTATGGCTCATCTGATATTGATGATGATCCTTATTGGACAGGTGACCGTTTAAATCGAAACTTTGTTGTTACTGGTGTGAGTGAAGGAAAATCTTCATATAGATATTCTAAACAACAGCATCGTATTAAGCCTATTTCGCAAGAAGAAGCAGACAAGAAAATTGCTGCTCTGGGAATCACAGCGCATGAGTTTGAAATCAATGAGCCTGTTGTAGATAAATTAAACCGTTTGACACACCGTGAAGACGAGTACAAGGCCATTCAAGACTACAGAGCTGACCGTGAACTTGCCTATCGCAATATTGAAAAATTACAACCATTCTATAATAAGGAGTGGATTGTCAATCAAGCTAATAAACTAGATGCTAGCTCAAACTTGGTGACCAAAGAAGTCCTTTCTGTTACTGGCTTGAAAAATGGGCAGTTTGTAACAGACTTGTCAGCTATTGATCAGATCATGATTCACTATGCTGATGGTACCAAAGAAGAATTGGCCGTCACTGCCAAAGCTGACTCTGATGTAAAACAAGTCAAAGAGTACGAAGTGACCAACCAGAATATCGTTTATACGCCAAATATGCTAGTGAAAGATCGTTCTGGTTTGATTGCAAAGGCAAAAGAAACATTATCCAGTGTAGAATTGATTTCTCCTGAAGTGCGCGCTCTTATGGACAAGCGGAACAAACCGCAAGAAAACACGGATGAACGAAAAAATGGTTACATTCGTGATTTATTCTTAGAAGAAAGTTTTGATGAAGTAAAACAAAATCTTGGAAACTTGGTGAAACAAATTGTTGAAAATGAAGATCATCAACTAAATGATGATGAAGCTGCTCAACGTGCTTTCATTAAGAAAGTTGAAGACAATAAGGCCAACATTATGATGGGGCTTGCTTATTTGAATCAATACTATGGTATTAAATATGATGGATTGTCGATCAAAGATATTATGATGTTTAAACCAGATTTTTATGGTAAGAACGTGAATGTCCTAGATCGCTTAATCACCATCGGCTCAAAAGAGAACAATCTTAAGGGCGACCAATCCCAAGATGCGTATAGTCGAGTGATTGCAGGTGCTACAGGTAAAGGAAGCCTTCATGAGTTTCTAACATATAACATGAAATTGTTTACAAATGAAACCGATATGAATGTTTGGTTTAAAAAGGCAATTGAAAAGAATGCTTATGTGGTAGAACAGCCATCATTGAACCCCGATTTTGCTCATAAGAAGTATCGTCTGTATGAAGGGATTAATAATGGCGTGCATGGTCGGATGATTTTGCCTCTATTAAACTTGAAGAACTCGCATCTCTTCATGATTTCGACCTATAATACCATTTCTTTTAGTGCTTTTGAAAAATATGGTAAAAATACTGAGGAGGCTCGTGAAGCCTTCAAGAGTGAAATCAATAAGAGAGCAAAAGAGCAGGTGAATTACTTAGACTTTTGGTCAAAATTAGCTGCCGATAATGTACGTAATAAGCTCCTCAAGAGTGAAAATAGTGTTCCTACACCTGTTTGGGACAATCATGATGCGCCGGGTATCGGTTGGGCAAACCGATATGGTCACAAGGATGGGAAACCAGATTATGCTCCGATTCGAGAGTTTTTTGGACGGATTCATAAATATCATGGCTATCAGTATGGATATGGTGCTTACGCTTATATCTTTGCCGCTCCAAATCAGCAAGATGCTGTCTACTTTGTTATGACAGAGTTGATAAGTGATTTTGGTACATCGGCCTTTACGCATGAAACGACTCATGTGAATGATCGTATGGCTTACTATGGCGGTTGGTATCATCGTGAAGGGACGGACTTAGAGTCCTTTGCGCAAGGTATGCTCCAGTCACCATCGCTGACAAATCCAAATGGTGAATACGGCGCCTTAGGTTTGAACATGGCTTATGAACGTCAGAATGATGGCACTCAAATCTACAATTATGATCCAAATAAGTTAAAAAACCGTGAAGAAATTGATCACTATATGAAGAACTATAACGAGGCTCTGATGATGCTGGACCATCTAGAAGCAGATGCAGTTATTGGAAAACACTTGAACGACAACAGCAAGTGGTTCAAGAAGATGGACCGAGAATGGCGTACGAACGCTGAGCGAAACAATCTGAAAGGCGAGCCACATCAATGGGATAAGTTACGTGATTTAACGGATAATGAGAAGAAATTGACGATTACGAGCATTGATCAATTGGTTGATCATAACTTCGTTACAAAACATGGTATGCCAGGGAATGGACGTTATCGTTCGGAAGGTTTTGACAGTGCTTACCAAACCGTAAATATGATGTCGGGTATCTTTGGTGGTAATACTAGCAAGAGTACAGTTGGTTCGATTTCATTCAAACATAATGCTTTCCGTATGTGGGGATACTATGGTTATCTTAACGGATTTATTGGTTATGCTTCAAACAAATATAAGGCGGAAGCCAACAAGGAAAACAAAGGGTTGTTGGGTGATGACTTCATTATCAAGAAAGTCTCTAATGGCCAATTTGATACTCTTGAAGCATGGAAGAAACATTGGTATAAAGAAGTCTATGACAAAGCTCAAAACGGCTTCACTACAATCGAAATCAATGGCAGATCTATCTCTACTTATGCTGAGTTGAAGTCCTTATTTGATGAAGCTGTTCAAAAAGACCTAGATAGCATGGAAAATCCAAATATAAAGAATCATTATAAAAATACTGAAGATTTTAAATGGAAGGTTTACAAACAGCTCCTTCAAAAATCAGATGGATTCTCTGGAAATTTATTTGCCAAAGCATCGTTATAAAGTCGAAATGACTAAAAAGGTGGATCAGCTTAAGCTGCATCTGCCTTTTTGTGCTATACTTAAGATATGCATAGAAAAACAGTGATTGATTTTAGGGCTTTGGGCGAGAGATACACCTTTACCCAGCCGATCAAAGAGTTAAAAACGAGAGATTTATCAGAAGTGGCGGACTTGCTGGCACAAGTAGAAAGCTACCAAGAGCAAGGTTATTATGTCGTGGGCTATGTCAGCTATGAGGCTGCACCTGCTTTTGAGGAGAAATTAGCAGTTCACAAGGTTTCTTTACTGGCAGAGTATCTGCTATATTTTACAGTTCATGATAGGGTAGAAACATCGCCTATTCCTCTGACTTATGAGGAAGTAGACCTGCCTTCAAAGTGGCAGGAAGTAACGTCAGCAGAGAACTATGAAAAGGCTATTGTCCAGATTCACCATCATTTGCGTCAGGGGGACACCTATCAGGTCAACTACACCGTCCAACTCAAGCAAGACCTAAGTGCTAATCCTTTTGCTATCTACAATCGCATGGTGGTAGAGCAGGAGGCGGGCTATAATGCCTATGTTGAGCACGATGAGATGGCAGTGATTTCCATGAGCCCAGAGCTCTTTTTTGAGCAAAATGACTGGGAATTAACGACTCGTCCAATGAAGGGAACAACCCAGCGGGGAGTGACTGACCAAGAAGACCTTGCCCAAGCTAGTTGGTTGGAGCAAGATCCTAAAAATCGCTCTGAAAATATGATGATTGTGGATCTCTTGCGCAATGACATGAACCGTATTTCTGAAGTGGGCAGTGAACATGTAGAACGTCTGTGTCAAGTGGAGCAGTATTCGACTGTTTGGCAGATGACCTCAACCATCAAGAGTCAGTTGCGAGAGGATGTGGACTTGGTTGCCGTTTTTCGGTCTCTCTTTCCTTGTGGTTCCATAACGGGTGCACCCAAAATTGCGACCATGGAAATCATCAAGAACTTGGAGCCCCAACCCAGAGGAGTTTACTGCGGAACGATTGGTATCTTGCTTCCAAATGGGCGACGAATTTTCAATGTCGCCATTCGGACTATCCAACTGCATCTAGGGAAAGCCATCTATGGAGTGGGTGGCGGCATTACTTGGGATAGTACTTGGGAATCTGAATACCGAGAAGTTCATCAAAAGGCGGCAGTACTTTATCGTAAACAAGCACGTTTCCAATTGATTACTACTGGGAAAATCAGCCAAAAACAACTGCTTTTTAAAAATCAACATCTGGAAAGACTGAGACAGGCTAGTCGTTATTTTGCCTATCCTTTTGATCCAGAAGATTTGAGACAAAAGATAAAGGAAGAGTGTCAAGCTTGCGATTCCCACCAAGACTATCGTTTGCGAATTACCCTCAACAAGTCTGGAGAGCTAGAACTCAGTCGCCAAATCTTAACACCCCTCAGTCCAAGTTTCTGCAAAGCCAAACTTTGTCTGCAAGAAGCAGATTTGAATCAAGCGTTTACCTACTTTAAAACAACTCATAGACCACATTTGAGTATAGGGGAACAAGAGAAGATTTACCACAATAAGTCAGGAGAATTGCTGGAAACCTCTATTGGAAATCTGGTTCTGAAAATCGCTGGGAAGCTCTACACACCGCCTATCAATCTTGGCATCTTGCCAGGAATCTATCGTCAGTATTTGCTGGAAACAGGGCAGGTAGAGGAAAAAGTTCTGACTTTGACAGACTTGAACCACGCGGAGGCTATCTATGGTTGTAATGCGGTCAGAGGCTTGTATGAGTTGGAAGTGATATAACTATGGATTTTTCAATTAAGTTTTAGATTTATTTCTGAATATTTAATATTTGATTTGAAAGCAAAATAAAGTATATGGTATACTATAGGTATAAATCATTAAAATAATGGAGATTTTTATGAAAAAATCAAAAAAAATTTTAGTAACCAGCTTAGCAACTGCAACACTGGGACTTATTTCATTTGCAGATACAACTGAAGCCTTTCCTTTTTCGGCTCAGCATGTTTCTGCTCAAGAAAAGGATGTATCTAAAAACGGTAAGATTGTAAAAGAGAATACAACTTCGGCGCCAAATCAAGCTGAGAAATCGAAAACACCAGCGCAAAAGCCTGCTGAGAAATCGAAAACACCAGCGCAAAAGCCTGTTGAGAAATCGAAAACACCAGCGCCGAAACCAGCGCCGAAACCAGAACCAAAACCAGCGCCGAAACCAGAACCAAAACCCGCGCCAAAACCCGCGCCGAAGCCAGCACCAAAACCCGCGCCGAAGCCGGCACCAAAACCCGCGCCGAAGCCGGCACTAAAACCCGCGCCGAAGCCGGCACCAAAACCTACGCCGAAGCCAGCACCAAAACCCGCGCCGAAGCCGGCACCAAAACCCGCACCGAAGCCGGCACCAAAACCCGCGCCGAAGCCGGCACCAAAACCTACGCCGAAGCCAGCACCGAAACCCGCACCGAAGCCGGCACCAAAACCCGCGCCGAAGCCAGCACCAAAACCCGCGCCGAAGCCGGCACCAAAACCTACGCCGAAGCCAGCACCGAAACCCGCACCGAAGCCGGCACTAAAACCCGCGCCGAAGCCAGCACCAAAACCCGCGCCGAAGCCGGCACCAAAACCCGCGCTGAAGCCGGCACCAAAACCGACTGAAAAAGCTAAAGAAACAACTCCTAAACAGGATAAATCACAATCTAAAGTTCAGTCTGGCTGGGTAGGAAATTACTACCTCAAATCAGATGGAAAGAGAGCTAAAAATGAATGGGTAGATGGTGGTCGTTATTATGTTGATTCTGATGGAAAAAAGGTTAAAAGTGACTGGATTTATGATAAAAACTATGGATCCTATTATTATTTAACCGCAGAAGGAAGCTCTGCTCGCAATAAATGGGTAGGAAATTATTACCTCAAATCAGATGGAAAGATGGCCAAGAATGAATGGGTAGATGGTGGCCGTTATTATGTTGAATCAGATGGTAAAATGGCTAGGGATAAATGGGTAGATGGTGGCCGTCACTATGTAGACTACGATGGTGTGCGGCAACCAAAACTAGATGGGAAGCAGTACAATGCTGCTTTAAATAAAGCGAAAAGCTATAATTCGGTTTTACATAAGTCAAAAAAAGCTCTCTATGACTCATTAACGTGGTATGGTTTTTCAAGTTCAGCAGCGCAGTATGCCATCGATCACTTGAATGCAGATTACAAAGCAAATGCCTTAATTACAGCAAGAGAATACCGAAAGAATAACCATTTATCAAAGACAGAGATTTATGAGTGGCTAACTTCTTCTTATGTTGGAAAATTTACAAAAGAAGAAGCAAACTATGCAATTCAAAAACTTAATCTACCATCAGAAGGCAGCCAAGCTCGCAATAAATGGGTAGGAAATTATTATTTCAAATCAGATGGAAAGATGGCCAAGAATGAATGGGTAGATGGTGGCCGTTACTATGTTGATTCTGAAGGCAAAATGGTAAGGGGCAAATGGGTAGATGGTGGCCGTTATTATGTTGAATCAGATGGTAAAATGGCTAGGGATAAATGGGTAGATGGTGGCCGTCACTATGTAGACTACGATGGTGTGCGGCAACCAAAACTAGATGGGAAGCAGTACAATGCTGCTTTAAATAAAGCGAAAAGCTATAATTCGGTTTTACATAAGTCAAAAAAAGCTCTCTATGACTCATTAACGTGGTATGGTTTTTCAAGTTCAGCAGCGCAGTATGCCATCGATCACTTGAATGCAGATTACAAAGCAAATGCCTTAATTACAGCAAGAGAATACCGAAAGAATAACCATTTATCAAAGACAGAGATTTATGAGTGGCTAACTTCTTCTTGGATTGGAAAATTTACAAAAGAAGAAGCAAACTATGCAATTCAACATTTAGGTGACTAATTTTTACAAATAGTGAAGCAAATGAGATGTTTTAATTTTGGCTTGTAGCCTGCAAACCTTTGCACAAAAGAGACGATTTTGTTATACTATATCTGTAAGCATTTTCAATTAAAAAGGAGAAGACGATGAGTCAAAAGATTATTGGGATTGACCTTGGTGGAACATCTATCAAGTTTGCAATTTTAACTCAAGAGGGAGAAATCCAAGAAAAATGGTCTATCAAGACTAATATTTTGGATGAAGGAAGCCATATCGTAGATGATATGATTGAGTCTATTCAACATCGTTTGGACTTGCTTGGATTGTCAGCCACAGACTTCCGAGGGATTGGGATGGGATCACCTGGTGTGGTTGACCGTGAAAAAGGAACTGTTATCGGTGCCTACAACCTCAACTGGAAAACCCTTCAACCAATTAAAGAAAAGATTGAAAAAGCCTTGGGTATTCCATTCTTCATCGATAATGATGCCAACGTAGCTGCTCTTGGTGAGCGCTGGATGGGTGCTGGTGACAACCAACCGGACGTTGTCTTTATGACACTTGGTACCGGTGTTGGTGGTGGTATCGTCGCTGAAGGAAAACTGCTCCACGGTGTTGCTGGTGCGGCAGGAGAGCTTGGTCACATCACTGTTGACTTTGACCAACCAATCGCATGTACCTGTGGTAAGAAGGGTTGTCTTGAGACAGTTGCTTCTGCAACAGGGATTGTCAACTTGACTCGTCGATATGCAGATGAATACGAAGGCGATGCAGCCTTGAAACGCTTGATTGACGATGGTGAAGAAGTAACAGCCAAAACTGTCTTTGACCTTGCAAAAGAAGGAGACGACCTTGCCTTGATCGTTTACCGTAACTTTTCACGTTACTTGGGTATTGCATGTGCTAACATCGGATCAATCCTCAACCCATCAACTATCGTTATCGGTGGTGGGGTGTCAGCAGCTGGAGAATTCCTTCTCCAAGGCGTGCAAAAAGTTTATGATGAAAATACCTTCCCTCAAGTACGCACATCCACTAAATTGGCTCTTGCAACTCTAGGAAATGACGCTGGAGTAATCGGAGCAGCATCGCTTGTATTGCAATAAGATAGATTGATAATAGAGCTTGGTGTTTATCAAGCTCTTTTTTAAAAATCGAATAAAACGAAATAGGTTTAAATTTTGGGAAGGAGCTGCTAGATGGATACATCAAAACAACCCATGCTTGAACTAGCATTGTCTATCGCTACGGAAGCTCATAGGGGGCAATTTGATAAGGCAGGGATAGATTATATAGAACATCCAATCTATGTAGCAAGCCAAGTTGATACTGAAGAAGAAAAAGCAGTTGCTTTACTACATGATGTCATTGAGGACAGTCCTTTTACAGCTGAAGAACTATTACTAGCTGGTTTACCAGAAACAGTAGTTACAGCCGTTCAAATTTTGTCAAAGAAAAAGGGGCAAGACTATCAAACATATCTGGAAAATGTGAAATCTAATTCTCTAGCACGCGTTGTCAAATTAGCAGATTTAAAACATAATTCAGATTTATCTAGACTAAGTTCTGTCACTGACAAGGATTTGGAACGATTAGAAAAATACAAGAATGCGATTGATTATCTGAGTATGTAGAAAAGCTCTTTTTATGCTATACTAGTTAGGACAATAAATGAGGTAAGGGTAAATGACAAAAGCAGATACGATTTTTAAAGAGAATATTGAACGAATCCTCAAAGATGGTGTCTTTTCTGAGCAGGCACGTCCCAAGTATAAGGATGGGACCGTAGCCAACTCCAAGTACATAACGGGTGCCTTTGCAGAGTATGATTTGTCAAAGGGTGAATTTCCCATCACAACCTTGCGTCCCATTGCGATCAAATCCGCCATCAAGGAAGTACTCTGGATCTACCAAGATCAGTCTAATAGCTTAGATGTTCTCAATGACAAGTACAATGTTCACTACTGGAATGACTGGGAAGTGGGAGATACGGGAACCATCGGTGAACGCTATGGGGCAGTCGTTAAGAAACACGATATCATTAATAAGATTCTCAAGCAGTTGGAAGCCAATCCCTGGAACCGCCGTAATATCATCTCACTCTGGGATTACCAAGCTTTTGAGGAGACAGATGGTCTTCTTCCATGCGCCTTTCAGACCATGTTTGATGTCCGTCGGGTTGATGGGGACATCTATCTGGATGCGACCTTGACCCAGCGTTCGAATGATATGCTGGTGGCCCACCACATCAATGCTATGCAGTATGTGGCTCTTCAAATGATGATTGCCAAGCATTTCGGATGGAAGGTTGGGAAGTTCTTCTACTTCATCAACAACCTTCATATCTATGATAATCAGTTTGAACAAGCAGAGGAATTGCTTGGTCGTGAGCCGTCAAACTGCCAACCTCGTTTGGTCTTGAATGTGCCAGATGGGACCAATTTCTTTGATATCAAAGCTGAAGACTTTGAGTTGGTTGACTATGATCCGGTTAAGCCGCAGCTGAAGTTTGATTTGGCTATTTAATAACATAAAAAGAAGTTGAGATTTCTCAACTTCTTTTGTTGCTTAGTGTGATACGCGACGGCGAGCTGCTTTTTTACGGTTTTCTTCGATGAAAGCTGCTTTTTGCTCTTCTGGCTCAATCACTTTCTTTTTAAATGCGTATACTGCTCCTGCAACGGCAGCGACAGTTCCTGCGACACCTGTTACAAGACCTTTAGCGAATCCTTTAGCCATGAGTTTTCCTCCTTTATCTTCCCAATCAGGCAGGTACCTCAATAGGTAGCATTTTTCTGACTGACCATTTTATGTTATAATAATAGTAACGAAAAAATGGAAATTTTTCAAGGAAAAAAGATGAAAACAAAAATAATTGTGATTGTTGGACCGACTGCTGTTGGGAAGACAGCCCTTGCTATTGAAGTGGCCAAGCGCTTTGGTGGAGAGGTGGTCAGTGGTGACAGTCAGCAAGTATACAGAGGATTGGATATTGGGACGGCCAAGGCTAGCCCAGAGGAGCAAGTAGCTGTTCCTCATCATTTGATTGATGTCAGAGAGGTGACCGAGTCTTACTCGGCTTTTGATTTTGTTTCAGAAGCTAAAAAGGCTATAGAAGACATTCAAAGTCGAGGAAAACTAGCTATTATAGCTGGTGGAACCGGGCTTTATGTCCAGAGCTTGCTGGAAGGCTACCATCTAGGTGGGGAAATACCTCATGAGGAGATTTTAGCTTATCGGGCTAGCTTGGGCCCTTATTCAGATGAGGAATTAGCCCATCTCGTGAAGCAAGCAGGCCTTGAAATTCCCCAGTTTAATCGTCGTCGTGCCATGCGAGCCTTAGAAATTGCCCATTTTGGTCAGGATTTGGAAAATCAGGAAAGTCCCTATGAAGCCCTGATTATTTGCTTGGATGATGAGCGAAGTCGACTTTATGAACGGATTAACCATCGTGTGGATTTGATGTTTGAGGCTGGTCTTTTGGATGAGGCCAAGTGGCTCTTTGATCATTCCCCAGATGTGCAGGCAGCCAAAGGCATTGGCTACAAGGAACTCTTTCCATATTTCCGTGGGGAGCAAACTCTTGAGGAAGCGAGCGAGAGTCTCAAACAGGCGACTCGTCGTTTTGCCAAGCGCCAGTTGACCTGGTTCCGAAATCGCATGCAGGTCACCTTTTATCAGATTGGAGAGTCTGGTGTGCAAGACCGTATTTTAAGCCAGATAGAGGAGTTTTTAGATGATTGAAACGGAGAAAAAAGAAGAACGCGTCCTGCTCATCGGTGTGGAATTACAGGGCATGGACAATTTTGACCTCTCCATGGAAGAGTTGGCCAGTCTGGCTAAGACTGCTGGAGCAGTCGTAGTAGATAGTTACAGACAAAAACGTGAAAAATATGATTCCAAGACCTTTGTCGGCTCTGGTAAGTTGGAAGAAATTGCGCGGATGGTGGATGCGGAAGAAATTAGCACTGTCATCGTCAACAATCGTCTGACACCAAGGCAGAATGTCAATTTGGAGGAAATTCTCGGAGTAAAAGTCATTGACCGTATGCAGTTGATTTTGGATATCTTTGCCATGCGAGCTCGAAGCCACGAAGGGAAACTCCAAGTTCACCTAGCTCAACTCAAGTATCTCTTGCCTCGCTTGGTTGGTCAGGGGATTATGCTCAGCCGTCAGGCAGGGGGAATTGGTTCCCGTGGTCCAGGTGAGAGTCAGTTGGAACTGAACCGACGTAGTGTTCGCAATCAAATCACAGATATTGAGCGTCAGCTTAAGGTAGTTGAGAAAAATCGAGCAACTGTTAGAGAAAAACGTCTGGAGTCGAGCACCTTTAAGATTGGTTTGATTGGCTACACCAATGCTGGGAAGTCAACTATCATGAATACTTTGACTAGCAAGACCCAGTATGAAGCAGATGAATTATTTGCGACTTTGGATGCCACGACTAAGAGTATCCATCTTGGTGGCAATCTACAGGTAACCTTGACAGATACCGTCGGCTTTATCCAAGATTTACCGACTGAGTTGGTATCGAGTTTCAAGTCGACCTTGGAAGAAAGTAAGCATGTGGATCTTCTGGTTCATGTCATTGATGCCAGCAATCCTTACCACGAAGAGCATGAAAAAACAGTTCTTTCCATCATGAAAGACTTGGACATGAAAGATATTCCTCGCTTGACCCTTTATAATAAAGCGGATTTGGTGGAGGATTTCACGCCTACTCAAACACCTTATGCCCTCATCTCTGCCAAGTCGGAGGATAGTCGTGAGCAGTTGCAAGCATTGTTTTTGGAGAAGATCAAGGAGATTTTTGAAGCCTTTACTCTACGGGTGCCTTTTTCTAAGTCCTACAAGATTCATGATTTGGAAAGTGTAGCGATTCTTGAAGATCGTGACTACCAAGATGATGGAGAAGTGATTACAGGCTACATTTCCGAGAAAAATAAATGGAGGTTAGAGGAATTTTATGACTGATATTAAAACCTTGGCTCTAAAATATGGGGGCTATACAAGTCTGGATAAGGTCTATCTGGATCAACTTCTAGCTGGCAAAACAGAACAAGAGCAGTTGGCTCTCATCACCCCTCCGCCCAGTGTAGTGAATGCTTACTTTGCAGAACTCTACCAGAAAAAGAGTCCTCAAGCTGCGACGGATTATTTTGCAGAACTAAGCCAGAAATTGAACCTCTACAATGCTGAGCCAAGTTTCACCTTTGAAAATAAGCCTTTCATTCGTCTTAATTTATCTGGCAAATCTTTTGGATTTTGCTACGAGAGTGAAGGACTGGGAAGGATTTTCTCTGAAAATGAAGAGGAAATCTCGAATGACTTGCTTTTTGAGATTGCGCAAATTTTCCCCCATCAGCTCGTCTTTGAAGATTCTGGAAAGATTTACATGAAGGATGCCGGAGACGAAGAAGTTGTTAGTGTGGAGAGTCTCACAGCTTTGACAGATTTGGAAAGCTTGGCTGATGGTCGCAAACGTCTCAAAGGTTATAGCCAAGAGGATTTATTACAAGAAGCTGTTGCTTTTTCTGGCAAGCGCTATTTCCGATCGGAAAACCGCACAGCCATGTTATATATTGATTAATTAGAAAGTATCAAATGGATATTCAATTTTTAGGAACGGGAGCTGGTCAGCCCTCTAAAGCCCGCAACGTCTCAAGTCTCGCCCTGAAACTCTTGGATGAGATTAACGAAGTTTGGCTCTTTGACTGTGGAGAAGGAACGCAAAATCGCATTCTGGAAACCACGATTCGACCACGGAAGGTCAGCAAAATCTTTATCACTCATCTGCATGGAGACCATATCTTTGGCTTGCCAGGATTCCTTTCTAGTCGTGCCTTTCAGGCCAATGAAGAGCAGACAGATTTGGACATTTATGGACCACAAGGGATCAAGTCATTTGTCTTAACTAGTTTACGTGTGTCAGGTTCGCGCCTGCCTTACCGTATTCATTTTCATGAGTTTGACCAAAATTCTCTAGGGAAAATCCTTGAAACCGATAAATTCACTGTATATGCAGAGGAGTTGGACCACACTATTTTCTGTGTTGGCTATCGTATCATGCAAAAGGATCTTGAAGGAACCTTGGATGCTGAAAAACTTAAAGCTGCTGGTGTGCCATTTGGACCGCTTTTTGGAAAAATCAAAAACGGTCAGGATGTTGTTCTAGAAGATGGGACTGAAATCAAGGCAGCGAACTATATTTCAGCTCCTCGTCCAGGTAAGATTATCACCATTCTGGGTGACACTCGAAAGACCAATGCCAGTGTGCGTCTAGCTGTCAATGCCGATGTCCTTGTCCATGAGTCGACTTATGGCAAGGGTGATGAAAAAATCGCTCGTAACCATGGTCACTCTACTAACATGCAAGCTGCACAAGTGGCGGCAGAAGCAGGAGCCAAACGCCTCTTGCTCAATCATATCAGTGCCCGCTTCCTTTCAAAAGATATCAGCCAGCTTAAGAAAGATGCGGCAACTGTTTTTGAAAATGTCCATGTGGTTAAAGATCTGGAAGAAGTGGGAATCTAGAAGATTGAGAAAGGATAAGTATGCGCACCATCATCATAACTGGGGCTAGCGGTGGCTTAGCCCAAGAAATGGTCAAACTCTTGCCAAATGACCAACTGATCTTACTAGGTAGAAACAAGGAAAAACTAGCACAACTCTACGGAAATCATCCTAATGTGGAATGGATTGAAATCGACATTACTGATGACTCAGCCCTAGAAGCTCTGGTCGCTGATCTCTATATCCGTTATGGCAAGATTGATGTCTTAATCAACAATGCTGGCTATGGAATTTTTGAAGACTTTGATCAGATTTCTAATCAAGATATTCACCAGATGTTTGAGGTCAATACCTTTGCCCTGATGAATCTATCTCGTCGTCTTGGAGCCCGTATGAAGGAGAGGGGAAAAGGCCATATCATCAATATCGTCAGTATGGCAGGTTTGATAGCGACTGGCAAGTCCAGCCTTTACTCAGCAAGCAAGTTTGCAGCGATTGGATTTTCAAACGCTCTGCGCCTCGAACTTATGCCCTATGGTGTTTATGTAACAACAGTCAATCCAGGTCCAATCCGAACAGGATTTTTTGACCAGGCAGACCCAGATGGCAGCTACCTCAAGTCTGTTGATCGATTTCTCTTAGAACCAGATGTGGTTGCTAAAAAAATCGTCAAGACCATAGGAAAAAACAAACGAGAACTCAATCTTCCACTTTTGCTCAATTTAGCCCACAAATTTTATAGCCTCTTTCCTAAACTAGCTGATAAGTTGGCAGGGGGAATCTTTAATTATAAGTAAAAAAGTTCCTTACAAAAGGAACTTTTTTATAATATTTAACTGAGTGTCAAAAATTGTTTGATTTTGTTTTAAAACTACATTCATATTTTTAAAATCCTCTACAAATTTTAGAAAAAACAATCAAAATTATGATTTTTTATGTTTAGGTATTGAAATTCCCTATATTATTTTATAAAATAAGAGTAAAAGGCTATGAAAAAGTAATACGCTTACAAGAAAAATGGAAGCGGTTACTAAAGGAGGATTTTATGGAAAAAGGCCATTGGAATCGTAAAAGAGTCTACAGTATTCGTAAGTTTGCTGTAGGCGCTTGCTCTGTCATGATTGGAACCTGTGCGGTTCTATTTGGAGGAAGTGTCGTTGGAGAATCACCAGTTTTCGCGGATGAAACTCCTATCACCCACACTGTGGAACAAGCAAAAGAGGAAAGTCCGGCAGTGGAGGAAAAAGAAAATCAAGCTGTAGTAAAGCACAAGGATGCTGCAAGTGTCGACCAAAGTCAAGCTGCTCCAATTGAAGCAAGCAAACCAGAGAAGAAAGAAGATGAACCTGTAGCTCCAAAAGAGGAGAAAGCATCTCTAAAACCTGAAGAAACAACTCCAAAGGTAGAATCTCAAGCTTCAAGTCAAGAAAAGCCGGTCAAGGAAGATTTGAAAGCTGCGACAAATGAAGAAGTGAATCAAATGATTGAAGATAGAAAAGTGAATTTTAATCAAAATTGGCACTTTAAACTCAATGCGAATCCTAAAGAAGCTGTGAAATCAGATGCAGACGTATCAACATGGCAAAAATTGGATCTCCCACACGACTGGAGTATCTTTAACGATTTTGACCATCAGTCACCTGCCCAAAACGAGGGTGGACAGCTCAATGGTGGTGAAGCTTGGTATCGCAAGACATTTAAACTTGATGAAAAAGATCTCAAGAAAAATGTTCGAGTGACCTTTGATGGTGTCTACATGGACTCTCAAGTCTATGTCAATGGCCAGTTAGTGGGGCATTATCCAAATGGTTATAACCAGTTCTCATACGATATCACCAAATACCTTCACAAAGATGGTCGTGAGAATGTGATTGCTGTCCATGCAGTCAACAAACAACCAAGTAGCCGTTGGTACTCAGGTAGTGGTATCTATCGTGATGTGACCTTGCAAGTGACTGATAAGGTTCATGTTGAGAAAAATGGGACAACCATCTTAACACCAAAACTTGAAGAACAGCAACATGGCAAGGTTGAAACTCATGTAGCCAGCAAAATCGTCAATACAGATGATAAAGACCATGAACTTGTGGCAGAATATCAAATCGTTGAACGTGGTGGTCAGGCTGTAACAGGCGTGGTTCGTACGGCAAGTCGTACCTTGAAAGCACATGAATCAACAAGCCTTGATGCGATTTTAGAAGTTGAACAACCAAAACTCTGGACAGTTTTGAATGACAAACCTGCCTTGTATGAACTGGTTACGCGTGTTTACCGTGACGGTCAGTTGGTTGACGTTAAGAAAGATTTGTTTGGTTACCGTTACTATCATTGGACTCCAAATGAAGGTTTCTCTTTGAATGGTGAACGCATTAAATTCCATGGTGTTTCCTTGCACCATGACCACGGAGCGCTAGGAGCAGAAGAAAACTATAAGGCAGAATACCGTCGTCTCAAACAAATGAAGGAGATGGGCGTTAATGCTATCCGGACAACTCATAACCCTGCAAGTTCTCAGACCTTGCAAATCGCAGCAGAACTTGGTTTGCTGGTTCAGGAAGAGGCCTTTGATACGTGGTATAATGGCAAGAAACCATATGACTACGGACGTTTCTTTGAAAAAGATGCCACTCACCCAGAAGCTCGAAAAGGTGAAAAATGGTCTGACTATGATCTCCGTACCATGGTCGAAAGAGATAAAAATAACCCAGCTGTCTTCATGTGGTCTATCGGAAATGAAATCGGTGAAGCCAACGGTGATGCACACTCACTTGCAACGGTTAAACGCTTAGTAAAAGTGATTAAAGATGTTGATAAGACTCGTTATGTTACCATGGGAGCAGATAAGTTCCGCTTTGGAGATGGTAGTGGTGATCATGAGAAAATTGCTAATGAACTGGATGCAGTTGGTTTCAACTACTCAGAAGACAACTACAAGAAACTTCGTGCGAAACATCCAAAATGGTTGATTTACGGTTCAGAAACATCTTCAGCAACCCGTACACGTGGCAGCTATTATCGTCCTGAAAGTGAATTGAAACATAGTAACGGACCTGAACGTAACTACGAACAGTCTGACTATGGTAATGACCGAGTTGGCTGGGGTAAAACGGCAACAGATTCATGGACCTTTGACCGTGACAACGCTGGCTATGCTGGACAGTTTATCTGGACAGGTACGGACTATATCGGTGAACCTACACCATGGCACAACCAAAACCAAACTCCCGTTAAGAGCTCTTACTTTGGTATCGTAGATACAGCCGGTATTCCAAAACATGACTTCTACCTCTACCAAAGCCAATGGGTTTCTGTCAAGAAGAAACCAATGGTTCACCTTCTTCCTCACTGGAACTGGGAAAACAAAGAATTAGCATCGAAAGTTGAAGATTCAGACGGAAAAATCCCAGTTCGAGCTTACTCAAACGCTGCAAGCGTAGAATTGTTCTTAAATGGTCAATCTCTCGGAGTTAAGAAGTTCAACAAAAAACAAACTAGCGATGGACGAACTTACCAAGAAGGTGCCAATGCCAAGGAACTCTACCTTGAGTGGAAGGTTGCTTACCAACCAGGTACCTTAGAAGCAGTAGCTCGTGATGAAGCTGGAAAAGAAATTGCACGTGACAAGATCACGACTGCAGGTCAACCAGCAGGTGTTCGTCTCATCAAGGAAGAACACGCAATCGCAGCAGATGGAAAAGACTTGACCTACATCTACTACGAAATTGTTGACAGCCAAGGGAATGTAGTCCCAACTGCTAATAATCTGGTTCGCTTCCAATTACATGGCCAAGGTCAACTTGTCGGTGTAGATAATGGGGAACAAGCCAGCCGTGAACGTTATAAGGCACAAGCAGATGGTTCTTGGATTCGCAGAGCCTTTAACGGTAAAGGGGTTGCCATTGTTAAATCAACTGAGCAAGCAGGTAAATTCACTCTAACAGCTCATTCAGATCTCTTGAAATCTGGTCAAGTAACTGTCTTTACTGGTAAGAAGGAAGGACAAGAAAAGACTGTTTTAGGTACAGAAGTACCAAAAGTGCGTACTGTTATCGAGAAAGAACCAAAAATGCCGAAGACCGTCGCTTTTGTCTACAGTGATGGCAGTCGTGAAAAACGTCCAGTAACATGGTCTTCTGTTGATGTGAGCCAAGCTGGAGTTGTGACAGTTAAAGGCATGGCAGACGGACGTGAAGTAGAGGCTCGTGTTGAGGTTCTAGCAATTGCGAAAGAACTACCAACAGTTAAACGTGTTGCTCCAGGAACAGATTTGAATGCTGTTGATAAATACGTTTCTATCGCTGTAACAGATGGAAGCGTTCAAGAATACGAAGTTGATAAGTGGGAGATTGCGGAAGCAGATAAAGCCAAACTTTCAGTTGCAGGATCACGTATTCAAATGACTGGCCAACTAGGAGGTGAAACCGTTCATGCTACCCTTGTGGTAGAAGAAGGCAATCCTGCAGCACCTGTAGTGCCAAATGTAAGTGTTGGTGGTGAAGCCGTTACAGGCCTCACTAGTCAACATCCAATGCAATACCGCACTCTTGCTTATGGAGCTAAGTTGCCAAAAGTCACAGCAAGTGCTGAAAATGCAGCTGTTACAGTGGTGCAAGCAAGTGCAGCAAACGGTATGCGTGCAAGCATCTTTGTTCAACCAAATGATGGTGTCCCTCTTCAAATGTATGCTATTCAGTTCCTTGAAGAAGCGCCAAAAATTGACCATTTGAGCCTACAAGTGGAGAAAGCTGACAGCCTCAAAGAAGACCAAACAGTGAAATTGTCTGTCCTTGCACACTATCAAGACGGAACACAAGCAGTTTTACCAGCAGATAAAGTGACCTTCTCTACAAGTGGTGAAGGGGAAGTCGCAGTTCGTAAAGGAATGCTTGAGTTGCATAAGCCAGGAACAGTCACTCTCAAAGCAGAATATGAGGGGGCTTCAGGTCAAATCGCTCTCACTATCCAGGCCAATACTGAGAAAAAAGTAGCCCAATCTATCCGCCCAGTAAACGTAGTCACAGATTTGCATCAGGAACCAAGTCTTCCAACAACAGTAACAGTTGAGTATGACAAAGGTTTCCCTAAAGCCCACAAAGTCACTTGGCAAGCCATTCCAAAAGAAAAACTCGACCACTATCAAACCTTTGAAGTTCTAGGTAAAATTGAAGGTATTGACCTTGAGGCGCGTGCAAAAGTCTCTGTAGAAGGCATCGTTTCAGTTGAAGAAGTTAGTGTGACAACACCAATCGCAGAAGCGCCACAATTACCAGAAAGTGTTCGTACCTACGATTCAAATGGTCACGTTTCATCTGCCAAGGTTACTTGGGATACGATTCGTTCAGACCAATACGCCAAGGAAGGTGTCTTTACAGTCACTGGTCGCCTAGAAGGTTCACAATTAACTACCAAACTTCATGTTCGTGTGTCTGCTCAAACTGAGCAAGGTGCAAACATTTCTGACCAATGGACCGGTTCAGAATTGCCACTTGCCTTTGCTTCAGACTCAAATCCGAGCGACCCTGTTTCAAACGTCAACGATAAATTGATTTCCTTTAATGACCGCCCAGCTAACCGTTGGACAAACTGGAACCGTAGTAATCCAGAAGCTTCAGTCGGTGTTCTATTTGGAGATTCAGGTATCTTGAGCAAACGTTCGGTTGATAATTTAAGTGTCGGATTCCACGAAGACCATGGAGTTGGTGTACCGAAGTCTTATGTGATTGAGTATTATGTTGGTAAGACTGTTCCAACAGCACCTAAAAACCCTAGCTTTGTAGGCAATGAAGAACATGTCTTTAACGATCCAGCTAACTGGAAACCTGTTACTAATCTAAAAGCCCCAGCTCAACTCAAGGCTGGAGAAATGAATCATTTCAGCTTTGATAAAGTTGAGACCTATGCGGTTCGCATTCGTATGGTTCGACTTGATAGCAAGAAAGGAACTTCTATCACAGAAGTACAAATCTTTGCGAAACAAGTTGCAGCAGCCAGACAAGGACAAACAAGAATCCAAGTTGACGGCAAAGATTTAGCAAACTTTAACCCTGATTTGACAGACTACTACCTTGAGTCTGTAGATGGAAAAGTTCCTGCAGTAACAGCAAGTGTTAGCAACAATGGTCTTGCGACGGTCGTTCCAAGCGTTCGTGAAGGTGAGCCAGTCCGTGTCATCGCGAAAGCTGAAAATGGTGATATCTTAGGAGAATACCGTCTACACTTTACAAGCAATAAAGACTTACTCTCTCGTAAACCAGTTGCTGCGGTCAAACAAGCTCGCTTATTGCAACTAGGTCAACCACTTGAATTGCCAACTAAGGTTCCTGTTTACTTCACAGGTAAAGACGGCTATGAGACAAAAGACTTGACAGTGGAATGGGAAAAAGTTCCAGCAGAAAATCTGACAAAAGCAGGTCAATTTACCGTTCGAGGCCGTGTCCTTGGTAGTGACCTCGTTGCGGAGTTCACTGTACGAGTGACAGATAAACTTGGTGAGGCTCTCTCAAACAACCCTAACTATGATGAAAACAGTAACCAAGCCTTTGCTTCTGCAACTAATGATATTGATCCAAGTTCACATGACCGTGTAGACTATATCAATGATGGAGACCACAATGAAAATCGTCGTTGGACAAACTGGTCTCCAACACCATCTTCTAATCCAGAAGTATCAGCAGGTGTGATCTTCCGTGAAAATGGTAAGATTGTAGAACGGACTGTTGCGCAAGCCAAACTTCATTTCTTTGCAGATAGTGGTACGGATGCACCATCTAAACTCGTTTTGGAACGCTATATTGGCCCAGAGTTTGAAGTGCCTACCTACTATTCAAACTACCAAGCCTATGATGCAGCCCATCCATTCAACAATCCAGAAAATTGGGAAGCTGTGCCTTATCGTGCGGATAAAGACATTGCAGCTGGTGATGAAATCAACGTAACATTTAAAGCTGTCAAAGCCAAAGCTATGAGATGGCGCATGGAGCGTAAAGCTGACAAGAGCGGTGTTGCGATGATTGAGATGACCTTCCTTGCACCGAGTGAATTGCCTCAAGAAAGTACTGCATCGAAGATTCTTGTAGATGGAAGAGAACTTCCTGATTTCGCTGAAAACCGTCAAGATTATCAAGTAACCTATAGCGGACAACGTCCAAAAGTGACCGTTCAAGAAAGTAATCAAGTAGCTTCAACAGTTGTAGATAGTGGCGATGATAGCCTTCCAGTACTTGTTCGCCTCGTTTCAGAAAGTGGAAAACAAGTCAAGGAATATCGTATCCAACTAGTCAAAGAAAAAACAATTTCTGAGAAAACAGCCCCTGCTATTCAAGAAGAGAATCCAAGTCTTGAGGTTGTCAAAAAGGAACTTGCCTTCCAAACTGTTGAAAAAGAAGATCCAAGTCTATATGTAGGTGAAAGTCGTGTAGAACAAGAAGGACAAGTTGGTAAGGAACGTATTCTTACATCTGTTAGCCTAGACAGAACTCGTGAAGAGAAACTCCGTGAAGTGATCCAGGCTCCTGTTAACCGGGTTCTTCTAGTTGGAACTAAGCGAGGTACAGCTCAACCACTTGATGGAGCTGCAGGTTTAGTTCATGAAAAACCAGAACTTCTGGTTGAAGAAGAGGCAATTGATTTCAAAGTTCAAGAACGTAAGACTGACAAACTTTATGTGGGTGAAAGTCGTGTTCTTCAAGAAGGTCAAAAAGGTGTTCGTGTCCACCTAGTAGAAGTCGAAAACGGTAAGCGTACATCGAAAGAAACCTTTGATAAGATAGTTGCGCAAGATCGTATCGTGGAAGTAGGAACTAAACGTGGTACAGCCCAACCACTTGATGGGGTCAGAGATTTAGTTCATCACAAACCAGAACTACTAGTAGAAGAAGAGGAGGTTGATTTCCAAGTTCAAGAACGTAAGACTGACAAACTTTATGTGGGTGAAAGTCGTGTTCTTCAAGAAGGTCAAAAAGGTGTTCGTGTCCACCTAGTAGAAGTCGAAAACGGTAAGCGCACATCGAAAGAAACCTTTGATAAGATAGTTGCGCAAGATCGTATAGTGGAAGTTGGAACTAAACGAGGTACAGCCCAACCACTTGATGGTGTCAGAGATTTGGTTCATCATAAGCCAGAACTACTAGTAGAAGAAAAGGAAGTTGATTTCCAAATTCAAGAACGTAAGAATGATAAACTTCCAGTGGGGCAAACTCGTGTGATCCAAGAAGGCCAAAAAGGTATACGTGTTCATCTCATCGAAGTGGACAATGGGAAACGCACTCTAAAGGAAACCTTTGATAAGCTAGCATCGCAAGATCGCATTGTGGAAGTGGGAACTGCTGTAGCACAAGAAGGACCAAATCCACAAGTTCCTGTCAATCCAGATGCGCACCAACTGGCTCAAACAGGAGCACAATCTCAAGAAGAAAAAGTGACACAAACTGAAAAAGGTCACCTTCCAAATACAGGAAGTGAGTCTCAGGTGTCAGCTTTAGCAGCAGGGTTGGCTCTCTTGGGCTTAGGTGCAGGCCTTGCAGCTACTACTCGCAAAAAAGAAGATTAAGTTTAGTTACAAGCTAAACTGAACAGGAAAAGGCCAGAGTAACACTCTGGTCTTTTTCGTCTGAGTTGTAATCGTAAACAAATGTTTGGAATAGTCAATCCCATTCCAAATGGATTTTGCCCAAAATTCATAAGGTGCCCTTCACGCTTATAAAAAGAGAGGTCGTGTTTGAAAATAATTGATAAATATGCTACAATAGTAGGCACTGGTAATTTTTATAAATGATTTTTTAATGAGAAAAATCAGATAAAATCCATTCAACTTTCGAAGGATCATGATCAGATGAGAAAGCGTAAAATTCCTCACCCTTTAGGGATTTTGTTATGGAACTGATTTTTTAGATGTCAATCATGGTGACAAAATTGATATACTTATAAAATTTTTAAGGATTAAGTAAATCCGTTTATGCATTTGATAGTGTTCAAATAGAAGAAATGGAAGAACAGGTGTTCTCACATGAAAATATTCAAGGATAGAAGAGAAGCTCCAAGTAGATTTACACTCATGAGGTGCTCCTATATTTCGTAGGCGAAATATCATGGTAAGCCAGTTAATCCTATCTTGTTTATCAGTGGGATGTGCCTGTTTTCTTGGGTTACCTTGCTGTTACGATAGTGCATGAACATTACTAGAGAACAATTGCAAGGTTTGCTAAATATAAAGAATAAAGGATGACAGATGAAACATTTCGGTCTTAAGAAACAGAAACGAACAAGTATTTTTTTCCGAAGAGCAATTTTTACAATTTTGATCATCGCGATCTATTTACTTGGTCGTCATATTTTACTTCCAGGATACAATGGCAATACAGGTTTTTCACAAATAAGTGAGCAAAATCCCTTGGCCTATTTGTATTCCTTAGCAGGAGTAGATGTCTCTCAGATTTCCATGTTTTCTTTAGGATTAGGCCCTTGGATTACGACCATGATTGTCTGGCAGGTTATCAATTTAAATAAAAGTTGGAATATCCAGTCCTGGTCATTGAAAAAAGCGGATTTTGTCCAAAAAATTCTCACTTTGATTTTTTCCGTGTTACAAGGGGTAGCTGTTATGTACACAGCTCGTTCGGAAAATGGACGCTTTTTGCTTCTTGTAGATGATTGGATTTATAATATGGCTGTGCTAGCAACTGTTGTAGCAGGAAGCTTTGTTATTATCTGGTTGGCTGGTTTGAATGTTAGCAAGGGAGTAGGCGGGCAGACAATTATTATTATTTCAGGAATTCTGCTACAATTTGCTAACCAATTAGTGGTATTGATAGGACAATCTGTTTTTTCTAAAGAAGGATTAGCCTTTCTAGTAGGTGCGGCAATTTCATTTTTGATCTTGGGCTATATTGCCGTGGTCTGCGAAAGAGCTGAAATTCGTTTGCCTCTAAATCGAGTCATGTTAAGTAGTCGTTACTACGGCAAATCTTACCTCCCTATCAAATTTCTTCCCTCTGGGGGAATGCCTATTATGTATGCCTCGAGTATTATTATGTTGCTTCAGTTGGTATTAGACTGGTTTGGACATGGTTTTACAAAAAATTTTGGTAGTTTATTTGACTTTACAAAACCCCTAAGTTTAGCCTTTTACCTGCTTGCTATCTATCTTCTTGCAATTTTATTTGCCTATATCAACTTAGAACCAGAAGAAACAGCGAAACGTTTACAACGTCAAGGAGAATACCTAGATTATATCCAGCCTGGGAAAGCAACTTTAAAAGTTTTGAAACATTACATTTCCTTACAATCTAACGTAGGAGCATTCTACCTGATCGTTTTTATTGGTTTACCCTATTTCATTAATTTCTTCCTACCTCTTCCAAATTTGCTTTTGACTATACCAAGTACATTGATCATTTTAGTCAGTATGCTCTTGCCTTTGCATGAAGAAATACGTATTTTGAGAATTGGGACTTACTACCACAAAGAATTAGAATTTAAAGGAGAATAGAGGGATATGTTTTACTTTGTACCATCTTGGTATAGACAAGATCGGAAATGGTATTCTACCACCCTGCCTTTCTATTACGTGTCTAAAAATATGATGTTTGATGATGCGGTGAATTTGCTGCGAATGTTTCAGCAATCAGGAGAGGCAAATACCACTCTGATTTTGAACTATTCACCACATATTCGAACCTTTCTTTATCAGCAAAGAATATTGCCAGAAACTGTATGGAATCTATTTGATACCATACAAGGTCTGACGGATGTATCTGTACGTAAAATTCGTCTGGAAGATATTAAATGGCCTCAAGGAGTAGAATTCTTCTATACTCCTTTTATGATTGAGGTATATTTAAATCAAGAACACTATGCTAAAATTAACTTTTCACAAACAGGTAATTTCTTTGATATTACTTATTTTGAGGGTGGGCAGACAAATCATCAGCTAATTTTTGATGATCGTGGATTTGTTTCAAGTGTCATCTATTTTGAAAATGATCAACCTTACTACCAAGATTATTTAAATTTACAAGGCACATGGCAGTTTAGGGAATTTTTGGGTACAGAAAATCATCAAGTGCTTATCAACCCTGAGGCGCAGGCTACATTTGCAAAAGAAGTTTACCGAGATATCGAAGAATTGATCAATGAAAAACTAGATCAGTATCTAACTTCTGCGCTAACCAAGGATGATACGATTGTGATTTCGTCAGATGTGCAGCACAATCACTTTTTCCAAAAGATTAAGGAAAACCATCATGTTATCTTGTCTTTTTTTGGAGATCGCTATCCAATTACAAACCAGGAGCAGCTGCTAACGGATTTGACAGACACGCCGTTCTTCGTTGTTGATAGTTTAAATAAAATTGAAACGATAGCAGCTAATGTGGATCTAGAACAGTTGCCGGGATTTTATGAGATTCCGCCTTATGATACTCATCTAAACCTAGGGCATAGTCAAAGAAAAAAAGAGTTAATTGTTTACGTCAATTACGACAATCTACCAACAGATCAAATTCAATATGTGTTTACGACTTTGTTTGAAATGATGTTGAAAAATGAATGGATTGACTTGCTGGTTGGAACACAAAGTCAGGATTTTGGTCGAGAGGCCTATATAAAACAGGTACTAGAAAGCTATCGATCTCTTAAGCCAGAATATGAACAAGAATTGATTTTTGTTGATAAAGAGAAGAGAGCGAGAGGTGAGAACCGAGTTCTTGATGATGAAGAGGAGATTGTTCGCGAACGGATTGATATTGAGACCATTCATAGCGACAGCGATTTGATTAAAGTTCTGAAGTACGTTCGTATTATACTAGATTTGGGAACTCCAGCTGATGTGTTGACTCAAATCGCTGGCATTAGTGGAGGGATCCCTCAGGTTAACTTGTATAGTTCTTCTTATGTGAAGCATGGAGAAAATGGTTGGATTCTAGATGATATTTCAGATTTTGAAGAGGCACTCTTATACTACCTCACAAACTTAGAACATTGGAATCAATCTCTAGTTCACTCAGTCAAGAAGATTGAACAGTATACAAGGGGTGAGATTGTCGATATGTGGAAAAATACCATAAAGGAATTAAAAGGAAATGAAAAAAATTAGTGTTTTGCAAATTGCTGATGAAAATTGGCAGGAGCAATATGAAATTCCTAGTAATATAAAATGGACATTTGTCAAACCAGAAGACATCGTCTCTTTATTGCCAGAAGATATCGGGATCTTAAATAGAGAAGTTGAGGCGGAAAACGGGAAAAAAAAGAAGAAAAAAGTAGACAGACCGTTTGATGTCGTGTTGGTAGATACTGCTGAATATTTAGAGTATGTCACTATCTTGGATCAGAAAATTCAGGTTTACCGTCTGTTCTATCATGAGCGTTGTCAAATCACTACAAAAACGTTGGAACGATTTCTTTTGCGCAAAAAAGCTGTGAAAACAAATTTTGAAAATCCAGAGCAGATGCTACATATATTTTCACGTGGTTTTTTCTCTAAGCAAAATGGAACGAAACTAAGTGTTAATCATCTAGTCGCTGCACCATCTTTTGAGGGGCAAGTCAGTTATGAAGGGACAAATTACCTTCGTTTGTGTGGCCGATACGGCGAGGATTATCAGACTATTGCGACCTATCAACATAATGTTTTTCTGAGCGGGGAGATGCCTTTAGATCTGTGGCCTGAGTTCAGGGTTTCAGAAGGTTGTTCAATCCGCTACGTTGTTAAAGGTTTTCCAGCTGGAAATTCTCCCATGCAAGAATGGATTTATGATGAAACGAGCTTTGATCGGCCTCTGACGTTAGATGTAAATGATTCGTATTATTTGAGTATCAGTATTCAAGCAAAAGGACAAGGAATTGTAAAACTTGGTCCCTGCCACTATCGAGACTCCCATCTAGGCTATGGAGACTTGTTAGTCGGAGGAAAACGAATTAGCGATAAAAATAGAGAAGAACTGATTTATTTCTTCCATCCAGGAGATTTGAAACCACCGTTGAACATCTATTTTTCAGGGTACCGTCCCGCAGAGGGGTTCGAGGGATACTGGATGATGAATAATTTGGGTTCGCCATTCTTACTAGTAGGGGATCCGCGTTCAGAGGGGGGCGCATTCTATCTTGGATCGGAGGAGCTGGAACAAAAACTTCTCCAAGTGGTTCATAACTGCTTAGATGAACTTGGTTTTACGAAGGAACAACTGACCTTGTCAGGTTTATCAATGGGGACTTTTGGCGCCCTTTACTATAGTTCTAAGTTGGAACCTCATGCCGTTATTGTCGGAAAACCTCTTGTCAACTTAGGAGATATGGCAGAAAATGAGTCAACTATTCGTCCGGGAGGATTTCCAACGTCACTGGATTTAGTGTATCGTACAATAGGGGAGTTATCAAGTGAAGCTACAGCTCAGCTTAACGAACGTTTCTGGACGGCTTTTGAGGCAGCTGATTTCTCAAGAACAAAATTCATTATCTCCTTTATGTATCAAGATGACTATGACATGTCTGCCTATCCTGATATGCTGGATGAGTTAGGACAGCGAGATTACCGCGTCAGCGTTATCAGTAAGGGATTGACTGGACGACACAACGACGATACACAAGGTATTGTCGAATGGTTCTTTAATCAATATAAAACGCTATTAATGAATAGTTTTGAAAGGGAGTTTAAATCGTGAGATACAAGGAAGAAGTCTATTTTGCTTATTGGGATATCCAAAGCGTATCTCAGTATCTATACGGTTCATCTGTCAAACTGTTAGATGGTGGTCATGTTTTATATGAAAACCAGTTCATGCCTTCGGGAACAGTTATTCATGAATGGCATTCACGGGCAAACTATCAGGCCTTACGCAATACGAGTCAGCTTCCTGAATTGAAACGTGGGCAAAACTATATTTTTGGCAGTCATATAGAAACCATCCCAGAAAATTCAACATACTTAAAGGTTGAATTTATGGATGCTCGAGATGAAGAAATTTCGAATCAAATCATTAAACAGGGAGAGAGAGTGAGCGTATGCGTTCCAGATAATACACAATATTATAAGGTGCAGTTAGTCAGCTCGGGTTGTCATCGCTTCCTTTTTGAAGGGATTTATGTTGCTGAGGAGCAGTTGGCGGATTATACAGTGGATCGCTACTGGATATCTGATTTGCTTCATCAGGATTCCGAGAAAGAAACGATGTATGTTTGCTTTACTGAACCCGAACTCAATCGAACAGGTTTTATCCCAGAACGTGTTCGTGAACATTTCTCAAATGTATTGATTGTTAATTCGTCTTATAGAGAAGCGCTCCTATACATGGAGGAACGTTTTTACGAAACCTTGCTTGAAACGATTGAAGAATTGGCGCAAGAGCATCTTTTTGAAAAAGTGGCTTTTGTTGGTTATGGAGCGATTTCTAATATTGCGGCCTTGCATTACTCCAAACAATTTGGAAATTCATACGCTCTTGTGACGGATGAGTTTTTAAGCGAACTAGACTATCAACGCTTGCTGGAACGTTACCGTGCTCGAGTAAATCCGCCTATTTTTAAAGAATTATTGCTACAGCAATTTAATCCGACAAAAGTTAAGGAATATGCGGACTTGAAGACTAGACCACGTGAACTAGCAAACATTGAATATTTATTAGATAAGTCATTTTTACTTCAAGCAATTGACTTGGAAAAGATTGAAGAGTGGATGAGAGAGAATGAAAACTAAACGATTCAATTTGACCAACTCCTATAAACTAATGCGTTACAAAAAGATTTTGGAGAAGGTTAATAAACTATCTGATAGTTATGCAGCTATGTCAAATGAGAAACTGCAAGCTCAGACAAAATGGTTTAAAGAACGCCTTTCTGGAGGAGAAAGCTTGCAGTCCATTTTGCCAGAAGCGTATGCAACCATTCGTGAGGCAGCCAAGCGTGTATTAGGATTATATCCTTATGACGTTCAGGTTTTAGGGGCCTTGGTTATGCAAGACAATCAGATTGCAGAAATGAGAACAGGGGAAGGAAAAACCTTGACAGCTATCCTTCCTTTATACCTAAATGCTTTGACGGAAAAAAGTACAATCCTAGTCACGGCCAATGAATATTTGGCAGCGCGTGATGCTAAACAAATGGCACCCGTTTTTCGATTTTTAGGAATGACAGTTGGGGTTGGTGTCTCGGACGATCCGACAAAAAAACTTAAAATTCCTCAAAAACAACAAATCTATAAGAATGATATTGTCTATACAACACATAGTGCGTTAGGGTTTGATTACCTAGAAGAAAACTTGGCGACATCTCAATCAAAGAAGTTTTTGCCAAAATTTTATTTTTGTTTGGTCGATGAAGTAGATGCAGCCTTGCTAGATAGTGCGCAGATGCCCCTAATCATTTCAGGTTCTCCTCGGGTTCAATCCAATCTCTTTCTCTCGTGTGATGAGTTTGTAAAAACTCTAAAAGAAGGGGAAGATTTTAATCTAGATTCCACTCGGACGTCTGTATGGTTGACGAGAAAAGGAGTAAAGGAAGCAGAGGTTTATTTCCGCGTTCAGAATGCCTATGATCCAGATAATTACCAGCTCATTCGCCAAATTAACCTAGCTTTGAGAGCTAACCACTTATTTGAAAAAGATCGTCAGTACACAGTGGATAATGGCGAAGTTAAACTGATGGATGAGGCGACAGGACGTCTCTTGGAAGGAAATAAACTCCAATCAGGACTACACCAAGCACTAGAAGCCAGAGAACGTGTGAAAATCACATTGGAAACGCGTTCGATGGCCTCTATCACCTATCAAAATTTATTTAGAATGTTTCCAAAATTAGCAGGAATGACGGGTACTGGTAAAGTTTGTGAGGAGGAGTTCAGAGACGTTTACGACTTGGGAGTCGTAGTTGTTCCTACACGAAAACCCAATTTACGAATTGATTATCCAGATGAAATCTATCTCACGATTCCTCAAAAATTATATGCTTCATTGGAGTATATCAAAAAATTACATAAAAAAGGTCAGCCAGTTTTAATTGCGACAGGATCAGTTGGAATGTCTGAGATTTATTCTATGCTCTTACTCCAAGAGGGAATCGCCCATAATGTGTTGAACGCCCATAATGCAGCGAAAGAGGCTGAGATGATCGCACTGGCTGGTAGACGTTCTGCAGTGACGGTAGCAACATCAATGGCAGGTCGTGGAACAGATATTATCTTGGAAGAAGGGGTTGCTGAGTTGGGTGGACTTGCTGTTGTTGGAACAGAGAGAATGTCCAGTGAGCGAGTGGATTTGCAGCTTCGCGGTCGTGCCGGACGACAAGGCGCTCCAGGGTTGAGCAAATTCTTTATTTCTCTTGAGGATGATCTTATTTCCAAGTCTGGTAGCAAATGGATTAGTGAGTACTATCACAAAGAAATTGCAAAACCAGAGGAAAAACAAAAGATTCATTTGACCTCTCGTCGTATTAGATATGCGGTTGAAGAAGCTCAGAAGAATAGTGATAACGCGTCAGCGGCTTCCAGACGTTCAACGGAACGATATGATGAAAGTATCCGTATTCAGCGACAGATTATCTACAATAAGCGTAATAAGCTCATCTCTCATCCAGACTTTGATTTGACTTATTTCTTGTCTATCCTATCGGATGCAGTGGACATTTATACAAGTAAAACACCGTTTAAAGAGCGGGCGGATTTATTTCGCTTTGTTTTGGATAACATTAGTTATTACTGCGAGGATATTCCAGATGATCTAGATGTCACGGATTTACGGCAAGTTAAAAAGTTTTTATCTGACCTCCTTGTTTCAGAGTACCAGCAGAAAAAAGATAAAATCAAGGATTCAGAGTTGTTCAATCAATTTCAACGAACTGTTGTTTTGAGAGCGATAGATGACTGTTGGGTTGAGCAGGTTGACTATTTACAGCAATTTCAAGGTTTGGTGTCTAGTCAAGGGTATGCCCAAAAAAATCCTGTCTTTGAGTTTCATAAAGAAGCTTTTAAATCATACAAAAGAATGAATGCAGATATAAATCTAAACATTATAAAAAACATGGCATTGAGTTACATTAATATTAAGCCTTCTGGGAAGTTAGAAGTTTTCTTTGGCTAATACTTTGACAGATTCTGTTGTAGACTTTATAATGATGATATAACTGTATTTTTGGAGAAAATCATATTATGAGCAAAAATAATAACGAAGAGCTAAAGGGATTTAAACGTTTGATATCAAAGTTTAAGCAAAAGGGTAGGGAAGATAGTGATTACCGTAGCCTGGATGCAACTAAATCAAAGCCCGTTAGTCGAAAACTCAAAGAGCAAAAGGAAATTATTCTGAGTGCTAGTGAAGATCTTGAGTTACCAACAGAATCAGTTTCTGTCATGGAAGCCTTAGAAGACTTTCAGGAAAGGAACAGTTTGGGAGTGGCTGACTTGATAAGGAATGTTAGTCAGAGTTTGTCAACTAGCGCTTTAGCTTCCCTCAGCCTTTCTGTCGCAGATTCGTACAGTGAGTCGTTTAGCCAGAGTATATCAGCAAAAGGATTCTCGCTTCGAGAGTCCATGTCTGAGAACTACTCATTAGTGGTCTCTTCTTCAGAATCTGAATTTGAGTCCCTTTCCTTGGTTGATAGCCTCTCTGTTTCTGAGCATTTGACAGGGGAGTCCCTTTGTCAGGATACGGATGCATTCTCTTTGAGTGAAAGTATTGCGTACTCAGAGTCCCTTTCTTATGATCAAAATCCTAGTGTCTCCGAGTCTGAGTTCTATAGCCTGAGTCAGAGTGAGTGGGAATTGATTTCCGAATCCCAAAGCTCTTCCGAATCTGAGCAAGCAAGTCAGAGCGTTTCTGAGTCTGAGTTCTATAGCTTGAGCCAGAGTGAATGGGAATCGATTTCGGAATCTCAAAGTCACTCAGAATCAGAGTGGTGGAGCTCTTCCGAATCAGAGCAAGCGAGCCAGAGTGTCTCCGAGTCCGAGTTCTATAGCCTAAGCCAGAGTGAATGGGAATCCGTTTCGGAATCTCAAAGCAACTCAGAATCAGAGTGGTGGAGCTCTTCCGAATCAGAGCAAGCGAGCCAGAGTGTTTCCGAGTCTGAGTTCTATAGCTTAAGCCAGAGTGAGTGGGAATCCGTTTCGGAATCTCAAAGCAACTCAGAATCAGAGTGGTGGAGTTCTTCCGAATCGGAGCAAGCCAGTCAGAGTGTTTCCGAGTCTGAGTTCTATAGCCTAAGCCAGAGCGAGTGGGAATCCATATCCGAATCCCAAAGCAACTCAGAATCAGAGTGGTGGAGTTCTTCCGAATCAGAACAAGCAAGTCAGAGTGTCTCCGAGTCCGAGTTCTATAGCCTAAGCCAGAGTGAATGGGAATCGATATCCGACTCCCAAAGTCACTCAGAATCAGAGTGGTGGAGTTCTTCCGAATCAGAACAAGCAAGTCAGAGTGTTTCAGAGTCTGAGTTCTATAGCCTGAGCCAGAGTGAATGGGAATCCATATCCGAATCCCAAAGTTACTCAGAATCAGAGTGGTGGAGCTCTTCCGAATCAGAACAAGCGAGTCAGAGTGTTTCCGAGTCCGAGTTCTATAGCCTGAGCCAGAGTGAGTGGGAATCGATTTCCGAATCTCATTCCTTGAGTGAGATGATTTCTCATCTACTTTCTGAGTCCGAGTCGTTAAGTTTGAGCGAAATCCTCTATCTCAGTGAGTCCGAATCCTTAAGTCAAAGTCAACAAATATATGAATCTTTAAGTCAAAGTCAGAGTGTAGCTGATTCGGTGAGTTTCAGGAAAGCATCCCTATCTCAATCCTATAGTATGTTAGAATCAGAATTTGGTTCCTATAGACAGAGTGTGGCGGAGACAGAGGTATTCGCGCATGACTTGCATGCTTCGGAACGTCTGTATAAGAGCCTCTCTGAACTGGATATGAGCCCTCTAACTCACCAGCAAAAAGTGCAAGAAGTGATGACGCCTGAAATTTTTGAAGAAGAATCATCTCAAGCACATATTGCTGAGGAGCAACAGGAGCTTGAAAATAGAGAGGAATCAATAAAGAATGTAGATTTGCAAGACTCTCTGAAACATCTGTCTCACTATTCAGAATCAAATGGAACAAATTTAAGGATGACGGAACGCCAACTCTATCACCTACTCAGACCAGGTTCGCAGCCCCTAGCACGTGACTTAAGAAATGTTGCAAGTGAATTGTCTGGTTTGGCTGCTATTACTCAAAAAAGGGAAGATGAGAAATCCTTCTAAAAAGAACTTGCAATCATTAAATAGAAATAATAAAAATCAAAAGGAGCCACTATGATTAGAAATATGATGTCAAATAGTAACAAAGGTTTGGGTACTACAGATGTATTACCAGTTGACCAATCTCGGATAGAAGTTCTGAATGGAACAGTTGACTACAAAAATGTACCTTTAGGATCTTATGATATCCTAGGGAGATTTGCTTCAGTAGGTCAGAGAGATTATACGGAAGAGCTGAATTTAATTCAATCAATGGGTTTTAATGCCTATAGAATCTCGATTTCTTGGGCACGCATCTTTCCAAATGGTGAAGAGCTACAGCCGAGTGAAGAGGGGTTGAAATATTATGAAGCAATCATCGATGACGTATTAGAAAAAGATATCGAACCGATTGTGACCTTGAGTCACTTTGACCTTCCACTGAATCTATACGAAAAATATGGAGCTTGGAAAAGCCGCAAGATGATCGAACTCTTTGAGCGTTACGCAGAAGCTGTCTTTCAGTACTTTAAGGACAAAGTGAAGTATTGGATTACCTTCAATGAGTTCAACGTTTTGCACCATTTGCCGTTTCTTGGTGGAGGATTGTCTTTTGGAGCAGATGACAATCAAGAACAGGTGATTTGGCAAGCAGCTCATTATCAATTAGTTGCTTCTGCACGTGCAATCAAGCTCGGAAAAACAATCAACCCAGAGTTTCAGTTTGGTGGGATGATGGTTGTTAGTAAAAACTACAGTCAGCAAACTGAAAATGCTATTGATGTAATGGAAGCAGAAGTCAAAGATAGGGAAAATTATTTGTTTACAGACGTGCAAGTGCGTGGATACTACCCAAATCACTTTTTGCGTCGTTTGGAACGTGATCAAATCGCCTTGGATATTGAAAATGACGACCTCTTTGTCCTAAGAGATGGGAAAATTGACTTTGTCAGCTTCAGTTATTATGCATCAAGCAATTCCCAAGAAGTTTTTATCAACAAATATGCAAGTAATGGCCAAAATCAAAATCGCATAGATTCTGTGGGACTTCGTCTCGTGATGAACAATCTTTACGATCGTTACCAAAAACCACTCTTCGTCGTGGAAGATGATGTGGTCTTGGATGATTCAAATAGCGTAGCAACTGAAGAGCTGAAAACGAACATTCAAGAAATCGTGAAAACAGTCGAGTATGATGGTGTGGAATTACTTGGCTATACACCACTTACTTGGACGGAACTAAATTTTTAAAATAGGAAGTAATAACTGAATTTCTTCTACCCTAGAAGTAGTGTTCGTATTTTTACTTTTGAAAATGTCTGATCTATCAATCAGACATTTTTTTAGAAATAGATGGACTTTAAGCTAAGTTCGGGTTTTGCTTGATAGCAGCTTAGGATATTTTCCTTGTTTGGAGCTTAGAAAAGAATAGCAATTTGCGCTATTTTATGCTACAATGGGGAGTAGTGGTGTAAATCAGAATAAGTAAGGAATAGAGGGAGCAAAATGAGACTGAAGAAAACATTGTTCGGTAACTACCGTGCTAAGGAAGTCGAAGATTGTATCGAAGCATTAGAGGAAGGATTCGATCGTGAAATTCAAAAGAAGAATGAAAAAATCGAATCTCTACGTAAAAAAATCGACTCTATGAAGAATCAAGAAAAAGAGATCGGTGAAGCAGTCATTTATGCCAAATCTCTTGTCATTGAAGCTCATGATAGGGCCGAAAAAGAAGCTAAAGAAGTTTTAGAAAAGGCACAAAAAGACTACTTGGATACGAGAGAATCTATTCTCGAAGAAATCGATACTCTGACCAAAAAACGGGCAGAGGCTGAGAGATTGTATAATTTACAAAAAGAAAAAATTAAAAATATTATCAGTCGAATTGATGATTTTCTAGAACTGGACGATATCGATGGTAAACCAAAAGATATCAAAAAAATTCAAGAATTGCGTAAAGAACTTGATAGACCAGAAGAAGTTGCTAAGGAGAAAGAAGAGGTGGTGCCTGAGAGAGAGAAAATCCATCTCGAACAACCCCTTGCAAAAACAGGAACAGATAGTACCATCTCTGTCAGCTACATCACTTCACGTCGTGCAAAACCTAAAAAGAAAGACGAAGATAAGTTAGATGATGATAAGGGCAAGAGAATCAAACGTCTTTCAAGAATTAAACGAGATAACTTTTTGTAAGAGGATAATCAAATATGACAATTTATAACATCAATTTGGGGATTGGCTGGGCGAGTAGCGGTGTAGAATATGCGCAGATCTACCGTGCAAAATTGCTTCGTAGTGTGGGCTTAGAAGCGAAGTTCATCTTTATGGATTTTATATCTGCTGATAACATTGAACATTTGACAAAGAATATCGGCTTTGAAGATTCTGAGGTTATCTGGCTTTATCAGCATTTTACAGATGTCAAAATTGCACCGACGACCTATACGCTAGCACAGGTCTTGGCGAGTTTCGATAAAGAGCCCCTCGAAATTATCCGCGACACCGATATGAAGACGATTCGACTAGTATTTGGTGATGGTGATTTTGTAACTTGTTATGCCTGTGATATGGATAAAGAGTTGATTGAACGCGCCGAAATTGTTTCGCGTGGTTGCCTGATTCAAAAAGAGTACTACACTTATACGAAGAATTTTGTCGAGTATTTTAGTCCGATGAATGGTCATGCGCAATTATATCAACGTACCTGGCTCAATGAAGATGGTAGTGTGGCCTATGAAGAAATCATCAATGAAGTCGATGGTAGACAGGAAACGCAAGTCTATCGTTTCCCAAATCATGTTTTCTATTCTAAGCAAGAGTTTGTTGCGCATTTTATGAGAAGTCTGGCTTTGACGGACAAAGATTTGTTGATCTTAGACCGAGAGACAGATATTGGTCAAGCTATCTTTGCTAATAAGGGCGATGCAAAGCTAGTCGTAATCGTTCATGCAGACCACTTTAGTGAAAATCCTGCTGAGAAAGATTATATTTTGTGGAATAACTATTATGAGTATCAGTTCGAATATGCTGACGAAGTGGACTATATCATTAACTCGACCGATGCGCAAACGAACCTACTCAAAGAACAATTCGCTCAATATACAACCATCAAACCAAAGGAAATCTTAACTATTCCTGTGGGAAGTTTGGATCAATTGCGTCATCCAGAAGGAGAGCGCAAGCCGTTTGGATTGATTACAGCTTCGCGCCTAGCCAGTGAAAAGCATATCGATTGGTTGATTCACTCTGTAGTGAAGGCACATGAGCAATTACCTGGAATCACTTTTGATATCTATGGTACGGGTGGCGAAAGAGACATGTTGGAGCAGTTGATTCATGAGTTAAATGCAGAAGACTATATCCGTCTGATGGGGCATCACCACATGGCAGATGTTTATCGAAATTACTCTGCTTACCTCTCTGCCTCCACAAGTGAAGGGTTTGGTTTGACCTTGTTAGAGGCGGTTGGCTCTGGTCTGCCAATTATTGGTTTTGATGTACGTTATGGAAATCCAACCTTTATCCGTGATGGGGAAAATGGCTACTTGATTCCTGAGGCGCGTCCAGATGATCTGGATGCAATGACAACGGAATACGCAGAAAAGATTGTCCAGCTATTTACTCAACATTCCCAAGAAGATCTATCCCGTGTATCCTACGAGGTGGCAGAACCATATCTTGATGAACATATTGCCCAGCGTTGGTATGATCTTGTTCAATCTGCACAGCATCAGTAGGGATTCGAAAAGAAAGGCATAAACACTATGATTTGTTTATTTGAACGCTATGATCAAGCGAGTTTTGATTTACTACGTTCACTTAAGGCAGCTGGGCTAGACTGCCCTGTTGTCGTGATCCGAGACGATGGCTACCTCGCACCTGATGTCGAGTCGCCTTACAGTTACTTTACTGGAGATGTGGCTTCAGAGGACGATCTACCTCTTTATTTTAACCTTGTTCCGAAACCTCATTTGTGGGAAATTCGCTCGAGCAATGTTAATGGTGAAATCTTGGATATGGGTAAGAAACGTGCCAATATCTTTTACCGTCAACCGACACATGAACGTCGCGTTCGTGCAGTCGAGTGGTTGGATGATCAGGGTCGTGTACGCGCTGCAGACATTTACAATCGCAAGGGACGTCTCTTTGCACAGATTACCTATGATGATGCCCAACGTCCAACTCATACACGCTACTTTAATCAAGATAATGTAACGGTGATTATGGAAAATCATCTAACAGAGGATATTGTCTTAACTCTTGATGGGAAACGCCATATTTTCAATTCTAAGCAAGAGTTTGTAATCTTTTACTTGCGATATCGTGGATATGATACAGATCGCATTATCTACAATTCTCTAGCAACACCATTTTTAGTAGCTGTTGGTCTGACTCCGAAAGAAGGACGAGCAGAGGATATTCTCTTCTGGCAGGAGCCAATTGGAGAGGAGTTGCCGGGTAACATGAAAGCGGCGATGCAGTTGCCTCATCGCAACATCCGTATTGCAGTACAGGATAAGCAAGTTTATGATAAAATCCTCAAGCTTGCGACACCAAAAGAGAAAACTTACTTCCGCAATGTCGGTTATCTCTATCAATACCATCGCCTCAATAATATGAATCCAGAAGCCTTGATCCTGACGAATAGTGACCAAATCGAGCAAATTGAGTCACTTTTGACTCAATTACCAAATGTTCATTTCCATATTGGAGCGATTACTGAGATGTCAAGTCATTTGATGGAATTAAATCGCTATCCGAATATTTCCCTCTACCCTAATATTCGTCCGGCTAAGGTGAATGAGCTCTTTGCTCGCTGTGACTTGTATCTGGATATCAATATCAGTGATGAAATTCTCAATGGTAGTCGAACAGCTTTTGAGAATAATATGCTGATTCTCAGTTTTGAGACGACTTGTCACAATCATCGTTTCGTTGCAGAAAGCCACATTTATCCGGTGGAAAATGTATCAGCCATGGTAGGCAAGATTCAGGGAGTTCTCTCTCTTCCTTCTGAGATGGAGGCTGCCCTTGCTAAGCAAAAACAGGCGGCGAATCAGGCTGATCTAGAAGCCTACAAGGCAATTTTATAAACTAATAAGACAAGGGCTTGCTTTCGATGAAAGCAAGTTCCTTTCTATCAACAGAAAAGGAGGGGCATATGTCTAACAAGGACAATGGCATTTTACAAGAACATATACGAGAACAGCTAGATAATCGAAAGAAACCCCTAAAAAGGGAGAAGCAAGATTTTAGCATGATTGCCGTGCTGGGCGGAGTTCTCTTTCTCGTAACTCTTTTGGTCACACTACTCATGCAGTTGGGACGCTTTTTTTAGGAACTTTTCTGGATGGAGATGGTCTCCAGAAAAGATGAACCTTGACGATTTGTTCGTCAAGGTTTTTTTGTCCCTGTCTACCTGAACTAGGGTGAAAGGGTGGGAAAAGTAGGGGTTTCAAAAGATAATAAAATGCTTTTAACAACTTGAACCTTGAAAGTGAATTATAGGTAAAAATTAGGCGTTTTCACTGGTCGTTTCAGGCAAAATTATTTGAAAAAGTGGGTCCTTTTTGGTAGAATAGAAAATGGTTTATACTAGACAAGAACGACTGGTATATCCCAGATGGAATCTGCTTTTTGAGTCAAAGGGATAAAAACTGAAACTGACTGCGGTTTGATTATCTCTGGTTTTGAGAGGCAGCGCAACTACGCTTTGTTAATGGTCATGAGGTTAACAAAGGGTCGCAATTGGATAAAAGAAAGGAATAGAATGTTTCGAAGTAAAAAATTTAACAAAGATTTCGAGATCGTAGATGAGAAAAAGCGTTATAAGCTTTACAAGTCGGGTAAAAACTGGGTAAAAGCCTCGAACTCTCAATTGGATCTCTTCCGTATCGGTGGGATGGGCGAAGTTGTCTCTAGTACCCTGTCAGACACTGAAGAACTTGATCACGCACACCTTAGTTTTAACACGCTAGCGGGTATAGGGGGAATCCTGGCCGCGGGAGCTGCAGGATTTGTGATGACTCAAGAGCAAACTGTTTATGCGGATGAAACATCTGAGTATGCAGAAAAGGATAAAACAGTCATCGCAGCTGAACCGAAAGCGGCTGAAACAACTGAAACAAGTACCAACTCAATCATCGCTCAAGCGCAAGCAGAAGTAAAGAAAGCTCAAGCGGAACAAGCATCTGCAACAGCTTCTGTATCAGTCAGTCAATCTGTTGAGGCTCAAGCGAGTGCGAGTCAGTCAGCTTCAGTCAGTCAATCTGCCTCAGCGAGTCAGTCAGCATCTGCAAGTGCTTCAACATCAGCAAGTCAGTCAACTGCTCCAGCATCTGAGTCAGCGAGCCAATCAACATCAGCTCCTGTATCAGCTTCAGCAAGTGCAAAAGCATCTGCATCAGTAAGCTCTACACCATCAGCGTCAGCAAGCGCTCCAGCACCTGCCTCTGTAGTTGAGAGTACATCAGTTGTTAGCGAACCATCAGCTCAGGCTTCTGTATCTACCTCAGCTTCAGCATCGCTCAACCTTAAGGTCAATCCTGCGGCAAGTCTTGTATCAGGTAGTGCTAACCAAAGTTTGGCAAGCGCAGCTCTTAGCACAAGCCAAGCAGCAACGACTAGCAACAACATCGCAGCTGGTGTTGTAGCGGACAAGAACCAAGCCCAAGGCAAGGATACAACCAAGCAAGCTGAGAAGGATCAAGCATCAGACAAGCAAGTAACTACTGCACCGAAAGAAGCAGATAAATCAGGTATCAGAACTGCAGGATACTCAGGGTTCAGATCACCAGGGAACAGTGTTGCTACTGAGGGTGTTCGACCTTCATCTCCTGTCGGTGTAATTCCAAAAGCAGGATATGATAGAAGTCAAGTTAACCCTGCTATTGTTCCAGATAGTAAAGTTGCGACAATCAATACAAATAAAAATGCAACGACGACTATGCATCCAAAGGACTATAACGAAGTTCATTTGAATTCTCGTCAGCAGCAAGAATATGATACAACTTACTACTTCAAGAGTCCGACAGGAAAAACATTGACAATCACAGATGCTTCAGAAGAGGTCGGATACGAGGGGATTTCTGGAACCAATAAGTGGTCTACCACTAACAAACTGAATCAACTTGGAATTAAAACCGTGTTTAATGGGAACTCTGTTCGATTCTATGGCCATGCGACTAAAGAAGGTTATGCACGTGTGGCACTAAAGGCCACAGACTCAGATGGGAACTCCACTATCTTCCGTTTCTTCTTTGACTCTTACCGTACAGGGACAACAACAGGTGTTACCAATAAGATCAATTATGCGGTCTTTAACCATTCAATAGACAACGATGTACCTACACGTAATAAATACTTTGAGGATGGACAAGTTGGAAAGAGCATCAGAAATGAGAATCTTTATGCCCATGTAGAGAATAGAGACTTTCCAAATGGAGCTTTCGGTAAAAAGGAAACAGGCTTTGTAACAAGTAATAATGGTGGGATGTTAAAAGCACCTCAGTTGGAGGTTGTCGGTGGGCAACGTTATCTTGCTAATACAGGTGTGAACTTCGATGTCTCGTTCATTCCTGCGAAATCCAAAGGGCATGTAGGTGCAATTAACTTTGTTGGAACTCCAAATGATTCAGCGGCAGGATACAAGGAAATTGTTGTAGCTCTCCGTGATGGTCAAGGGAATGCCCAATATCGCCCAGTTGGTATCTACATTGCTCCAAAACCAGACACCACTCCCCCTGTTGCTCAAACTCAAGACTTTGAAGTAGAACAAGGTAAGTCTTTTGACAAGACATTTACAGTAACGGATAATTCTGGTGATTTTGATCTTGCTAAGACCTTTATTGGAACAGGAACTACATCTAATCCTGCAAAACCTTGGATTCAATACCAAGTGACAAAAGTAGGTAATAAACTTAACGTTCGTGTGTACGGTACAGTACCAAATGATGCTACTGTGGAAGAATTGACAAACTTCCTTGTTGCAGCAGATAAAGCTGGGAATGTTAACTCTACTCCTACTGCACGTCAGTCTGCAAGCAAAGGTGGAGCTCCAGTTAATGGACAGTTTAAGGTTAAGGTCGTTCCAAATAAAGAATCACAGTCTGCATCTACAAGCTCGAGTCAAAGTGCTTCAGCTTCAGTAAGTTCAAGTCAAAGTGCCTCAGCGAGTGCTTCACTTAGCGCAGGTCAATCTCACTCAGCAAGCTTGAGTGCTAGCCAGAGTGCATCAGCCAGCGCATCGCTTAGCGCAAGTCGTTCAGCCTCAGCAAGTGTAAGCTCAAGCCGTTCAGCCAGTGCTTCAGCGAGTGCCTCACTTAGCGCGAGTCGCTCAGCGTCAGCTTCTGTAAGCTCAAGTCGTTCGGCCAGTGCTTCAGCGAGTGCCTCACTTAGCGCAAGTCGCTCAGCTTCAGCTTCAGTAAGTTCAAGCCGTTCGGCCAGTGCTTCAGCGAGTGCCTCACTTAGTGCAAGTCGTTCAGCCTCAGCAAGTGTAAGTTCAAGCCGTTCAGCCAGTGCTTCAGCGAGTGCCTCACTTAGCGCAAGTCGTTCAGCATCAGCAAGTGTAAGCTCAAGTCGTTCAGCCAGTGCTTCAGCGAGTGCATCACTTAGCGCAAGTCGTTCAGCATCAGCGAGCGTAAGCTCAAGTCGTTCGGCTAGTGCATCAGCCAGCGCATCGCTTAGCGCAAGTCGTTCAGCATCAGCGTCTGTATCAGCAAGCCAAAGCGCTTCAGCATCAGTAAGTGCTAGTCAATCAGCATCTGTATCAGCTAGCCAATCAGCATCTGTATCAGCTAGCCAATCAGCTAGCGCATCAGTAAGCTCAAGCCAAAGTGCTTCAACATCAGTAAGCGCAAGCCAAAGTGCCTCAGCAAGTGCAAGCGTAAGTGCATCTGTAAGCTCAAGCCAATCGGCTTCAGCCTCAGTATCTGCAAGTCAAAGCACTTCAGCATCTGTAAGCTCAAGCCAATCAGCTTCAGCATCAGTATCAGCTAGTCAATCAGCTTCAGCATCAGTAAGTGCAAGCATCAGTGCAAGCCAATCAGCATCAAGCTCAGCAAGCGCGAGCCAAAGTGCCTC